>JABEVJ010000207.1 GCA_013043985.1 Legionellales bacterium
GCCAGGAGATAATATCAAGATAAATGTACATCTGATTGCACCCATTGCAATGGATGAAGGTTTACGCTTCGCGATTCGTGAAGGTGGCCGTACAGTAGGCGCAGGTGTTGTTTCCAAGATTATTGAGTAAATTATTTCCCCCTCTCCCCAACCCCTCTTCCACGAGGGGAGAGGGAGGCTGTTCTTGCAAGCTGAATGAGGGGGTTGTTTTTCCCACAGCATGATGTATAATCTCTCACCCTACTCATCCAAGCGTGGCGAGTTAGGAAGTTTTCAGTTTGCTCATCACAGGCCAGTAGCTCAATTGGCAGAGTAGCGGTCTCCAAAACCGCGGGTTGGGGGTTCGAGACCCTCCTGGCCTGCCAAATAGTTAGGGCTCGAGCAACAATAACTTTTACATTTGGCGTCCAGATTGGGGTCAGGTTTAAATGTTCTGAATGAGAAAAACCGCAGGAATACTTGCTTGTATTTCGAGGTTTTTCGATTGAAAAACATTTAAAGATGATCCCAAGATGGGATGCTAAATGTAAAAGTTATTGTTGCACGAGCCCTTCAGTTAGAGAAGTTGCAAAGAAGCATGAATGCAAATATTGAAATAGCGATGAATAAATCTGATTTAGCCAAATGGTTGATATCAGCACTCATTTTTGTAGTGGCTTTAGGTTTAAATTATTATTTCTCCAAAATTCCGTTGCCTGTACGAATGATAGCCTGGATTATTATTTTTTCTGGGATATTGGGTTTAGCTGCGTGGACGCGCCAAGGCGGTTTAGCGCTTGAATTTCTAGGCGAGGCGAAAATAGAGCTTCGCAAGGTAGTATGGCCTAGCACACAGGAAACGATACAAACAACAGGTCTTATTATCCTGATGGTTATTATTTTTGGATTGGTAATGTGGGTCTTTGATGGCCTATTATTGTATCTCATTGGGTTACTTACCGGATAAAGAGGCTAAGGCTATGTCAGAAGATCAAGTAAAACGCCGTTGGTATGTTGTTCAAGCCTATTCCGGCTACGAAGCATATGTTAAGAATGCTCTTCTAGAGCGGATTAAACAAGCAGAGCTGGAGGATAGCTTCAGTGAAATTTTAGTTCCCGAAGAAAAGATAGTTGAAATGCGGGCAGGCCAGAAACGTGAAAGTAAACGGAAATATTTTCCTGGTTATGTTCTTGTTCACATGGAAATGAATGATGCCACCTGGCATTTGGTTCGTAAGACACCTAAAGTATTAGGTTTCATCGGGGGAACCAGTGATAGACCGGCTCCCATCAGTGACAAAGAAGCTGATGCCATCTTGTATCGTGTACAAGAAAGTGCGTCCAGCAAGCCAAAACCAAAAGTTTTATTCGAAGTTGGCGAGGTAATACGTGTTACTACTGGGCCATTTGCGGATTTCAATGGTGTTGTAGAAGATGTTAATTATGAAAAAAATCGTTTACGGGTTGCCGTGTTGATTTTTGGACGCTCGACACCTGTCGAGTTGAGTTTTACCGAGGTAGAGAAAGCTTAGTGCCCCGTCAAATTTTAATTTAGTCAAATTTGATAGAGCATAAGGCCATATTTCTTGATCTTTAGATAATAATGGGGAGCCGTTAAGGCGTTAGCACCCGCGTTAGGAGAGTAATTATGGCAAAAAAACTTGTCGGGAAAATTAAATTAATTATTCCTGCAGGATCTGCAAATCCAAGTCCACCCATCGGTCCTGCACTGGGGCAGCGTGGATTAAATATCATGGAATTTTGTAAGGCTTTTAATGCAGCCACAGTAAATCACGAAAAAGGCACACGTCTTTCAGTTGTTATTTTTGCATATGCAGATCGCAGCTTTGAGTTTACGGTTAAAACACCCGTGACCACTGATCTGATTTTAAAAGCAGCTGGCATCAAAAAAGGCAGCGGCGTTCCAAATAAGACAAAAGTGGGTAAAGTTACACGCAAACAGCTTGAAGAAATAGCAAAAATTAAGTTGCCTGATTTGACAGCAGCCGATATGGATGCAGCAGTGCGTACGATGGCAGGTAGTGCCAGAAGTATGGGTATTGAGGTGGAGGAGTAAAAAATGGCAACCTTATCTAAAAGAATGAAAGCCATTCAGGAACAAGTGGTTCCCGGTCGAGTTTACTCTGTCCGTGAGGCTTTAGAATTATTGAAAAAATTGGCATCAGCCAAGTTTATTGAAAGTGTTGATTTAAGTGTTAACCTAGGCATTGATGCTCGTAAAGTCACAGTTCGCGGTGCGACTGTATTGCCAAATGGAACAGGAAAAACAAAGCGCGTTGCTGTTTTTGCGCAAGGTGCTTTGGCAGATGCAGCGAAAGCTGCTGGTGCTGATCTAGTTGGTTTTGAAGACTTAGGTGAAAGTATCAAAGCGGGTAATTTTGATTTTGATATCTTGATAGCCAGTCCTGATTCCATGCGTATCGTAGGGCAGCTTGGTCAAATACTTGGTCCACGCGGTTTGATGCCAAATCCGAAAGTAGGAACAGTGACTGCTGATGTGGCAGGAGCTGTTCAACGAGCAAAAGCAGGACAAATTACTTACCGTGCCGAAAAAGGCGGAATTGTACATTGTACTATTGGTAATGTTAATTTCACTGTTGATCAATTAAAAGAAAATCTGGAAAACGTAGTGGCTGCGTTGAAGAAAGCAAAGCCAAGTACGTCTAAGGGGATATACCTTAAAAAGATTGCTGTTTCGACAACGATGGGGCCTGGCTTAGTGGTTGATATTTCAACGGTTGAAGCTGCATAGTTTCTGCAAACTTAGGTGTATTGAGTATATTATACGGTCATTTTCTGAGTGGCCGTCTAAGACCGCAGGTGCTGCTCATTTTAAACAGAGCCGTGCTTTGTCAAATTTGATTTTAGGCTAAGCGCACGCGAGAAAGGCAAGGGAGTGTATATCGAATACATGACTGATGCCGAGCGAGCTTGCAACAAAGCCTAAAATGAAATTTGACAAGGCAAAAATTGTGCAAAATGAAAAGCTTAATAGATAGAAAACCTGCGCAGACGGTGATTATTGAATTATTTTGATACTCACTGCCATTAGTCTTTAGATTTCTAAAGGCTGATGTAAAAATGGGCGTGTATTGTTCTCATTCTGAGTTCAGTACCTTTTTCTAGGAGATAAATAAGTGACACTAAGATTACAAGATAAAAAGGAAATTGTTGCTGAATTTGCTAAAGTTGCCTCAATGGCACACTCAGCAGTTGCAGCCGATCCTTCCGGTCTTACTGTTGCTAAATTGAATGAATTACGTGCAAATGGGCGTAAACAAGATGTTCATATTCAAGTTATCCGAAATACACTCGCTGCGCTTGCGGTAGAGGGAACGGCTTTTGAATGCATGAAAGAAGCATTCGTAGGTCCGATGATCCTTGGGTTCTCTCTCAATGAACCTGGTGCAGTAGCTCGTTTATTTCGTGATTTTGCGAAACAAAACGATAAAATGACAATTAAAGTCGTTTCTATCGGTGGACAAGTTTATGATGCTAGTAAACTAGAGGCTGTTGCTAAGTTACCGACGCGTGACGAAGCGATTTCTCTATTAATGGCTGTCATGAAAGCGCCAATTGCTAAATTTGTTAGGACACTGGTTCAACCGCATACGAAATTAGTTCGTACGATTGATGCTGTGCGCCTGCAAAAAGAAGCAGTGCAATAAACATTCTTTTTAGCATACTCATGCATGTTGAGTATAAATAAATTTTACATATTTTTAGGAGTTAATTCCAAATGTCAGTTACCAAAGAGCAAATTCTTGATTCCATCTCGCAAATGAGTGTTATGGATGTTGTTGAACTCATTAAATTGATGGAAGATAAATTTGGTGTAACCGCGGCTGTTGCTGCTGCACCTGCTGCAATGGCTGCAGGCGATGCAGCTGCACCTGCTGAAGTTCAAACCGAGTTTAGTGTTATCATGACATCTTTCGGTGAGAACAAAGTGAATGTCATTAAAGTCGTTCGCGAAATCACTGGATTAGGTTTGAAAGAAGCGAAAGATCTGGTTGAAAGTGCACCAGCAGCAGTTAAAGACGGTATAAGCAAAGCAGATGCTGATGTTATCAAGAAAAAGCTGGAAGACGCCGGCGCTAAAGTTGATATTAAGTAATCGCTCTCTTTATTCCAGTTCAGCGCATACCTCTTCGGAGGTATCACTCAGGCGGGGGGCTTAGTGCTACTCGCCTTTTGCCTTTTCAAAATTTTGAAATTGCTGGACTGTGTTTCGAGAGCCTTCCCACGGTGCAAAGTCATTTTGAATCGGTATATTTAACACAAATGAGTTTTCGGAATTTATAAACCGTAGACCTCATGAATGTTGAGTATCTAAATGCTTTTTTGAGGAACTTCGATGGCCAACACGTATATAACACACTCATTTAACCATACTAGCAAAGAACTTTGCCCTCGAGTCTACTTCGGTAAATTGCCCGAAGTTATGCAAATCAAAGACTTGTTAAGTGTTCCTATCCGCTCTTATGAAGAGGATTTTTTACAAAGTAAAATTGTTTTACATCTAAGAAAAAATAAGGGCATACAAGGTGCGCTAGCTTCTATTTTTCCTATAAGCAATGCTTCTGGCACCGCCGTTCTGGAGTGTGTTTCCTACACTTTAGGTCGTGCAACTTTTGATGAAGTAGAATGTAAATTTCGAGGTGTAACTTTAGCCTCTGCATTACGCATCAAAGTTCGCCTTATAATTTATGATAAAGATTCACCTGCCGATAATCGTGTAGTCAAAGATATTCGTGAGCAAGAGGTTTACATGGGAGAACTTCCTCTCATGACCGATCATGGTACTTTTATTATTAATGGTACGGAACGGGTTGTTGTTTCACAATTATGTCGCTCCCCAGGTGTTTATTTTGAACATGACAAGGGCAAGACACACTCATCAGGCCGTTTACTTTATTCTGCACGGGTTATCCCAGACAGAGGTTCATGGCTAGATTTTGAATTTGATACTAAAGACTGCATTTACGTCCGAATTGATCGTCGTCGTAAATTGCCAGTTTCAATTTTGTTACGGGCTCTCAATTACAGTTCAGAAGAAATTTTAAATTTGTTTTTTGAAACAAATGCTTACTATCTGGATGGTGAGAAAGTTGTTCTTGATTTAATTCCTTCCCGCTTACGGGGGGAAAATGCGGTTCATGATATTTTTGATGCCGAAGGTAAGATTATTGTAGAAGCAGGCAGACCAATTTCAGGACGCCACATTCGCTTGATGGAAAAAGCTGGCTTAAACAAGCTTGAAGTCAGCACAGATTATTTGATTGGCAAAGTATTGTCACATGCCTATGTTCATGAAGAAACGGGTGAATTGATCGCTGATGCCAATTTAGCCATTACGCCAGAAGTCTTAAAAAATCTAAGAAATGCGGGTGTGAGCAAAATTGATGTTATTTATACCAATGACCTGGATTGCGGTCCTTTTCTTTCAGATACTTTACGGATTGATCCAACAAAAAGCCGATTGGAAGCATTAGTCGAAATTTATCGTATGATGCGTCCGGGCGAGCCGCCTACTCAAGAATCAGCTGAGGGCTTGTTTCATAATCTCTTTTTCAGTCCCGAACGCTATGATTTATCAGCAGTGGGTCGAATGAAATTTAATCTGCGAGTTGGACGTGAAGAAACAACAGGTCCTGGAACCTTATCTCACGACGATATTATTGCTGTAATTAGAACTCTTATTCAAATTAGAAATGGTAACGGTGACGTTGATGATATCGATCACTTAGGTAATCGTCGCGTCAGAAGTGTTGGTGAGATGGTAACCAACCAATTTAGAGTAGGATTAGTACGAGTTGAACGTTCAGTTCGTGAACGTTTGAATCTGGCAGATATGGAAAATTTGATGCCACAGGATTTGATTAATGCCAAGCCTGTTGCTGCTGCAATTAAGGAATTTTTTACATCCAGTCAGTTATCTCAATTTATGGATCAAAATAATCCTCTTTCTGAAGTTACTCATAAGCGTCGAGTTTCAGCACTTGGCCCAGGCGGGTTGACTCGGGAGCGAGCGGGGTTTGAAGTGCGAGATGTGCATCAAACACACTATTCACGTCTCTGCCCAATTGAAACGCCTGAAGGTCCTAACATTGGTTTGATTAATTCATTAGCTGTTTTTGCTCAGCCAAATGCCTATGGATTTCTTGAGGCACCTTATCGAAAAGTAGTTGATTCTAAAGTTACGGATGAAATTGTTTATTTATCAGCAATTCAAGAAGGAAATTATGTTATTGCGCAAGCAAATGCAACCCTCGATAAAGATAGCAATCTGATCGATGCGCTGGTTCCTTCGCGATATCATAATGAATTTACTTATCATACTGCGGATAAAGTTCAATATATGGGTATTTCACCCAAGCAGATTGTTTCAGTTGCCGCTTCTTTGATTCCCTTTTTGGAACACGATGATGCAAACCGAGCATTGATGGGTTCAAACATGCAACGTCAGGCGGTGCCAACATTGCGGTCAGATAAGCCGCTCGTGGGTACAGGAATGGAAGGGATTGTTGCGGTAGATTCTGGTGTTGCTTTATCTGCACGTCGTGGTGGCGTGATTGACTCAGTCGATGCATCACGTATTGTTGTTCGTGTTAATGATAATGAAACACAATCCGGTGAGGCAGGTGTTGATATTTATAATTTGACTAAATATACACGCTCCAACCAAAATACTTGTATCAATTTACACCCATTGGTTAAAACCAATGAGGTTGTTGAAAAAGGGGATGTGCTTGCAGATGGTCCTTCAACAGAGTTAGGTGAGTTGGCACTGGGTCAAAATATGCTTGTTGCCTTTATGCCTTGGAATGGCTACAACTTTGAAGATTCAATTTTGATCTCCGACCGTTTGGTACAGGAAGACAGGTTTACCACCATTCACATTGAAGAGTTGACCTGTATTTCCCGTGACACCAAGTTAGGGCCAGAAGATATCTCTGCGGATATTCCTAATGTCAGTGAGCAGGCTTTAGCGAAACTGGATGCTTCGGGCGTCGTATATATTGGTGCAGAAGTGGATGCTGGGGATATTCTTGTTGGAAAGGTCACACCCAAAGGCGAGACACAACTGACGCCAGAAGAAAAGTTATTACGAGCTATTTTCGGTGAGAAAGCCTCCGACGTAAAAGATACTTCTCTGCGAGTTCCAACCGGAATGAATGGAACAGTCATCGATGTTCGCGTTTTCACACGCGACGGAGTTGACAAAGATGATCGAGCAAAAGAAATTGAAAAAGCTGAGCTAGCAAAAGTTAAAAAGGATATTGATGACGAATTACGAATTCGTGAATCTGACGTGTACCAACGTATGGATCGGTTCCTTGCTGGACAGAAAGTGGTTTCAGGTCCTGCTGGGTTGAAGGCCAATGCAACGGTTACTTCAGAATACCTGGAAAAATTACCTCGTCACAAATGGCTGGAAATTAATTTAGCTAATGATGAGGCAAATCAGGAGTTAGAAAAATTTGCAGAGCAGCTGAAGAATTTGCGCAAACGATTTGATGCTATTTTAGAAGATAAACGCAGCAAAATTACCCAGGGTGACGATTTAGCACCTGGTGTTCTAAAGATTGTGAAAGTTTATCTTGCTGTTAAGCGTCGCGTTCAAGCGGGTGATAAAATGGCAGGCCGTCACGGTAACAAGGGGGTCATTTCGATGATCGTTCCTGTGGAAGATATGCCTTTTATGGCTGACGGAACCGCCGTTGATATCGTACTCAATCCACTTGGCGTACCTTCGCGGATGAATATTGGACAAGTACTAGAAACCCACTTGGGGTGGGCAGCAAAGGGCTTAGGAAACAAAATTGCCCGTATGCTGGATCAGCAAGCTGAAACACAAAAACTGAGAACGTTATTAAGCGATATTTATAATTGCAGCGGTGAAAAGCGTCTTAACATTGATCAGTTAAGTGACCAGCAAATTCATGCTTTAGCTGAGCGTTTGAAAAATGGCGTTCCGATGGCAACGCCTGTATTTGATGGTGCCAGTGAAGCTGAAATTAAAAAAATGCTGCGATTGGCTGAATTGCCAGAGTCAGGACAGGCCACATTGTTTGATGGACGAACAGGACAGCAATTTGATCGTCCCGTGACTGTTGGTTATATGTATATGTTGAAGTTGAACCATTTGGTTGATGACAAAATGCATGCTCGTTCAACAGGATCTTATAGTCTTGTGACGCAGCAACCTCTTGGCGGTAAAGCGCAATTTGGTGGTCAGCGTTTTGGTGAGATGGAAGTGTGGGCACTTGAGGCCTACGGTGCGGCGTATACACTACAAGAAATGTTAACCGTAAAATCAGACGATGTTGTTGGGCGTACAAAAATGTACAAAAACATTGTTGATGGAAATCACAAGATGGATGCGGGTATGCCAGAATCATTTAATGTCTTGATTCGTGAAATCAAGGCACTAGGGTTAGATATTGAGTTGGAATCTGAGTAGCTATTAAGGAACCCTCGAAAAGTGCGTTCCTGCAAAAGTATTGTAATAGTTATAAAGCTGAATTAAAGAGAGAGTTGTAGCATGAGCATGATGAATCTACCTGTAGTGGGCGATTTTAAAGCATTCGTAAGACAGCAGGGTTTAGACTGGGATGATGTAGATAGTATTCGCGTGATGTTAGCGTCACCTGAAAAAATTAAAGCATCCTCGTTTGGTGAAGTCACCAAAGCTGAAACCATTAATTATCGTACCTTTAAACCTGAGCGTGATGGCTTATTCTGCGCTAAGATTTTTGGTCCAGTTAAGGATCTTGAATGTTTGTGTGGTAAATACAAACGAATGAAGCACCGTGGAGTTGTGTGCGAAAAATGTGGTGTGGAAGTTACTCATACTCGCGTCCGACGCGAGCGCATGGGGCATATCGACTTGGCTACGCCAATTGCACATATATGGTTTCTCAAATCATTGCCATCCCGTATTGGTCTTTTGTTGGATATGACTTTACGCGACATTGAAAGAGTACTCTACTTTGAAGCTTTTGTAGTTGTTGACCCAGGCATGACGCCTTTAGAACAGGGACAACTGTTGACGGATGATGAATATCTGGACGCAGTTGAACAATATGGTGATGATTTTGAAGCTTCAATGGGTGCTGAAGCCATCCGTAATTTGTTGATGAGTCTAGATTTAGTGTTTGAGGTTGCAACCATTCGTGAAGAGCTGCCAACCATCAATTCTGAAGCAAAACTAAAGAAACTGACTAAACGCCTTAAGCTTATGGAATCATTTTTATCTTCTGGCAATAAGCCAGAATGGATGATTATGACAGTACTTCCTGTACTTCCTCCGGACTTACGTCCATTGGTACCGCTGGATGGAGGCCGTTTTGCGACATCCGATCTGAATGATCTGTATCGTCGGGTTATTAATCGTAATAATCGCTTGAAGCGACTGATGGAGCTGAATGCACCTGATATCATTATTCGAAATGAAAAACGCATGTTGCAAGAGGCAGTTGATGCTCTGCTTGATAATGGTCGTCGAGGCCGTGCGATTACTGGCAGTAATAAGCGGCCATTAAAATCACTTGCCGATATGATCAAGGGTAAGCAAGGACGTTTCCGTCAAAATCTCCTTGGAAAGCGGGTTGATTATTCAGGACGTTCGGTTATTGTGGTTGGTCCGACCTTGCGCTTACATCAATGCGGTTTGCCAAAGAAAATGGCACTTGAACTATTTAAGCCTTTTATCTTCAGTAAACTTCAGCTTCGCGGCTTAGCGACAACGATCAAAGCAGCCAAGAAAATGGTTGATCGTGAGGTGCCGGAAGTTTGGGATATCCTTGAAGAAGTTATTCGCGAACATCCTGTCTTGCTTAATCGTGCACCAACGCTTCACCGCTTGGGTATACAGGCGTTTGAACCACTTTTGATTGAAGGTAAAGCCATTCAGCTTCATCCTTTGGTTTGTGTGGCCTATAATGCCGACTTTGACGGTGACCAGATGGCTGTTCACATCCCATTGACAATTGAAGCTCAAATGGAAGCTCGTGCCTTGATGATGTCAACTAATAACGTGTTGTCGCCAGCTAATGGTGAACCCGTAATTTTGCCAACACAAGACGTTGTTCTTGGGCTTTATTATATGTCACGTGAAAAGATTAATGCTAAAGGTGAGGGTAAGATTTTTGCTGATACAGCAGAAGTTCAACGGGCATACCAGGAAGATGCTGTTGATATTCATGCAAAAATACAAGTCCGAATCATTGATCGAGTCAAAAATGATGAAGGTCAGATTGAAGTTGTACGCAGAAGAGTCGATACAACGGTTGGACGAGCATTGCTATATGATATTTTGCCAGAAGGTTTATCATTTGATGTTTTAAATAAAACGTTGACCAAGAAGGAAATTTCAGCATTGATAACGATGTGCTACAACCGAGTTGGGCTAAAACATACCGTTATTTTTGCCGATCAGCTGATGTACACAGGCTTTAGATATGCCACACGATCAGGCATGTCAGTGTGTGTAGACGACTTGCTGATACCAGTTGAAAAAACACCTATTATTGAAGCAGCTGAACGTGAGGTAAGTGAAATTGAAGCTCAATTTGCTTCCGGTCTGCTGACACGTGGTGAGCGATATAACAAAATTATTGATATCTGGTCACATACGAATGAAAAAGTAGCCAAAGCAATGATGGACGGCCTTGAATATGAAGAGGTTGTAGATGCTAAAGGCGATACAGTTCATCAAGAGTCCTTTAACTCAATTTACATGATGGCAGACTCAGGTGCACGGGGTTCGGCTGCACAGATTCGTCAGCTTGCGGGTATGCGGGGACTCATGGCAAAACCAGATGGCACCATCATGGAGCTGCCAATTACCGCAAACTTCCGTGAAGGATTGAATGCACAGCAATACTTTATTTCAACACACGGTGCTCGAAAAGGTCTAGCTGATACAGCGTTGAAGACAGCAAACTCAGGGTATTTAACCCGCCGTTTGGTTGACGTAGCACAGGATATGGTTATCACCGAGTATGATTGCGGAACACAGCGTGGTTTAATGATGACCCCCTATATTGAAGGTGGTGACATTGTTGAGCCTTTACGTGAACGCGTACTTGGACGGGTTTTAGCAGAGGATGTTATATTGCCTTCTACTGGTCAGGTTATCATGGAAGCGGGCAGTTTCCTTGATGAGGCTAACGTTGACACATTAGAATTGTCTTCGATTGACCAAGTAAAAGTTCGTTCTCCTATTACTTGCGAATCACGTTTTGGTTTATGCGCGGCTTGCTATGGCCGTGATTTGGCGCGTGGTCACTTGGTTAACATGGGTGAAGCGGTTGGTGTTATTGCAGCTCAGTCTATTGGTGAACCTGGAACACAGCTCACCATGCGTACATTCCACATCGGTGGTGCGGCTTCACGGGCTACAGCGGTCAATAGCGTACAGGTCAAAAACTCAGGTCGCATTAAGCTGCATAATATCAAGTACGTTGAGCATACTAATGGTAACTTAGTTGCCGTATCGCGTTCAGGAGAATTAACTCTGATCGATCAACATGGCCGGGAACGTGAGCGATATAAAGTTCCTTATGGTGCAAGTCTTTCGATTCGTGATGGTGCGATGGTGACTGGTGGGCAAGTTATTGCTACATGGGATCCACATACCCACCCTATCGTGACAGAAGTTGCAGGTTACGTAAAATTCATTGACATGATTGATAGTGTAACCGTTAACAAACAGGTAGATGAATTAACTGGCTTGACCAGTATTGTTATCATTGAACCAAAACAGCGTACGGCGGGTAAAGACCTGCGTCCGATGATTAAGTTGATGGATGCTGAGGGTAATGACTTACTTTTGCCAAACACGGATTTACCAGCTTATTATTATTTGCCAATTGACTCGATAGTGAGTTGTGAGGATCGCAACTTGGTTGGTGTAGGTGATATTATTGCCCGTATCCCACAAGAAACCTCCAAAACACGGGATATTACAGGTGGTTTGCCCCGCGTGGCCGATTTATTTGAAGCACGAAAACCCAAAGAACCAGCAATTCTCGCTGAAATTTCGGGTATTGTTAGCTTCGGTAAAGAAACCAAAGGTAAGCGCCGATTAGTTATCACACACGCAGATGGAACTGTGCATGAAGAGCTCATACCCAAGTGGCGTCATGTCACTGTATTTGAGGGCGAATCGGTTGAACGGGGTGAAGTGATCGTAGATGGTCCTCCAATTCCTCATGATATCTTGCGCTTATTAGGGGCGAGTGCTTTGGCAAATTATATTGTCAAAGAAATTCAAGATGTTTATCGTTTGCAAGGGGTTAAGATTAACGATAAGCATATTGAAGTAATAGTACGTCAGATGCTTAGAAAAATGGAAATCAAGGATGGTGGTGATACGTCATACTTGGCTGGAGAGCAAGTTGAAGAAACTCGATTACGAGACGAAAATGCAAAATTACTTGCTGAAGGAAAACGTCCCGCAATTGCTGATTATATCTTAATGGGAATTACTAAAGCATCGTTAAATACAGAGTCGTTTTTCTCTGCAGCATCATTCCAAGAAACAACTCGCGTACTGACCGAGGCTGCTGTTTGTGGCAAGCACGATGATTTACGAGGGTTAAAGGAAAATATTATTGTAGGTCGCTTAATTCCTGCGGGAACAGGCCTGGCTTACCATAACGAGCGTCGTCGTCGTCGTCAGGGCATAGTACCAGCGAAGCTCGATGAGGAAAAAATGTCACAAGCAGATAATATGGCAAGTATTGAACAGGCCTTGAGTGATTTGCTTAATTCCGCGGAGGAGTAAATATTATACTCGACGCATATGAGTTTTCGGTTTTCTAACTTGCTCTTTTTCGCCAGGAGACACGATTAAAACTGCACAATATGAGTAACTATTGCTTGTTTTAATCGTGTCTCCTGACGCAAAATACCTGCGTTATAAAAACCAAAAACTCATATGCTGCAAGTGGTATAAAATATATTTGTGTGAAGGTCATCAAAACACTTGACATTTGCACGATAGAAATTTACAATCCCGCCTCATTTTCTAACAATTTTGCCTGCTTGGCAGGCTTGTTTTTTGCGCAGTAGCGTGTAAAAACAACGGTTTAGGCTTGGAGTTATTTATATGGCAACAATTAGTCAATTAGTCAGGGCATCGTCAAGCACCAAGCGAAGCTTGCCTAGACAAAAAAGTAAAGTACCAGCACTTAAAAAGTGCCCGCAACGTCGAGGTGTTTGCACTCGTGTGTATACAACTACACCCAAAAAGCCAAACTCGGCCTTACGTAAAGTTGCTCGTGTTCGCTTAACAAGCGGCTATGAAGTTACTGCCTATATTGGTGGTGAAGGTCATAATCTTCAGGAGCACTCAGTCGTATTGATACGCGGTGGACGGGTAAAAGATTTACCTGGTGTGCGATATCACATCGTACGGGGTAGTTTGGATACAGCAGGTGTCAATGCCAGAAGGCAAGGTCGCTCCAAGTATGGTGCAAAACAACCTAAAAAATAATTAGGAAGCAATGATATGCGTAGAAGAAGTGCAGAAAAACGTCCAGTAATCGCCGATCCAAAGTACGGTGATGAAACCATTTCACGCTTTGTGAATAGGTTGATGGTTGATGGTAAAAAATCAGTTGCTGAACGAATTTTATATAAAGCTTTAGATTTGGTCGTTACTCGCGTAAAGAGTGGTGAGCAAGGAGAAGGCGAAGAAGGTACTGGTTCGGGTGGACAAAGTAGAGCAGTTATTTTGCTCAACAAAGCACTGCAGAATGTTTCCCCTATGGTAGAAGTACGTTCACGTCGGATTGGCGGGGCGACTTATCAAGTGCCAGTGGAAGTACCATCAAATCGACGTCAGGCTTTAGGAATTCGTTGGTTAATAGTTGCAGCGAGCAAGCGCGGCGAGCGCGGTATGATTTTGAGATTAGCAGCAGAATTAGCGGATGCAGTGGCAGGCCGCGGTGAAGCTGTTAAGAAACGAGAAGATACTTATCGTATGGCGAAAGCAAATCAAGCTTTTGCACACTTTAAGGTCTAGTAACGGGTTCTTTGAATAATTTGGTTTAAGCTATTGAGCTGTGCACTGTTAAGGATCTTTTTTAGAAAGTTCTTTAAGAGATGTATGGAATGGCAGCTAAATCAAAAACCGTAGACCTGCTATACCTAAGTTAGTGCCCCATTAAGTTTCAATATTTGTTTAGGCGCAACCGAGAGCGGCGAGGGAGTGTATGTTGAATACATGAGCTATGCTGACCGAAGATTGCAACAAAGCTTAAGATTAGACCTCTTTCGAAACTCGCTGCTGAGTGTCAAAAGCAAGGCGCACTGGAGCGCAGAACCGGAGCATACACGCTAGTATGTGAGGATTCGAGCACTGGAGCAACGCAGCTTTTGACCTCAGCAGTAGAGTTTCCAAAGAGGTCTATTGAAATTTGGCACAGTACTAGTGCCCCGTCAACTTTCAATCTTAGGGTAGGCGCAAGCGAGAGAGGCGAGGGAGTGTATATCGAATACATGACCGATGCCGAGCGAGCTTGCAACA
>JABEVJ010000208.1 GCA_013043985.1 Legionellales bacterium
GAAAAGCGAAGGAATAGTTCATACTATTTCGAGCTTTTCGTAAGGAGGCATCATGTCGGCATCGCGTTTAGCCGACGATGCAAACTTCGCATCTTGAAGTGCGATGGGTATAGTACCAAATATGGGACAACGAAGGCGTCATTGCGAGGAAGCGCAGCGACGAAGCAATCCAGAAAAATATTGTGAAATCAATAATTTATTTCCTGGATTGCTTCGTCGTAAACTCCTCGCAATGACGAGCGTTTTTCGACATTTGTTGTCATTTTCACATTACGCGACACTGACGCTATTCCCACAACGCACTAAATGGTACTGCCCACAGGTTTTCACCCATTTTGCCTGCATATTCTCCTGAATATAAAACAACTCCAACAAACGGCCTGTTTTTAGCAAGATTTTCTTGAAACCATTTAAGATGTTTAAAATCAGCAGGACTGATTACTGAGGCCGCTTTTACTTCTATTCCTAATAGTGCATGGTCATCTCGCTCGATTAAAAAATCAATTTCGCGTTTTTCACGATCTCGATAATGCATTAATTCGTAACATCCTTCAGCTGCATCAATATTTGCAGCAAGCTCATTAAAGATGAACGTTTCAATTAATTTACCTGAACGGTCGGGATCAAACTCAACTTGCTCTGATCGCCAACGCAAAATAGACGTCATAAGCCCAGCATCTGACATATATAATTTTGCCTGCTTTCCAACACGCTCATAGTCTGTGCGCGTCCAAGGCAGCACACGCTCTATTACATATAAAATCTCAAGCGCATTGATATATGATTCAATGGTTGGTCGACGAATAGAAAGCCCTGCTCCAATTGCTGAAATATCCATAAACTTGCTTGACCATGCAGCAAGTATTTTAACAAGCTCTTGCATCGCTGTATGCTGCGTAATATGTGCAATATCATGCAAATCTCGCTCTAATAAAGCTGAAATATAATCCCGATGCCATTTAGAGCGTTCTTGCTCACCCAATTGGATAGCTTCTGGAAATCCACCACGAAAAGCGAGTTCTAATATCGATTTGCGGCCGTATGCATTTATATGCTGTCGGTTAAATTGTTGATTAAATGCATTTTTTAAAAATATAGGCTCTTTTTTTAATATTTCACCTTGCGAAAGTGGCCGTAATCGTATTTTTCTGATACGACCTGCTAAAGACTCTTGCACACTTGGAAGAGACTGTATATTAGCGGAACCCGTCAGTAGATATTGTCCCGGGCGCGTATTTTCATCAACCACCATTTTAATCGCTGAAAGAAGTTCTGGTGCTCGCTGTATTTCATCAATAATCAGCATTCTACCGTTGTGCTTTACAAAATCGTTGGGATTGTTTTTAGCGAGTTGTCTGATAGTAAAATCATCTAATGTGAGATATTCCGTATCTTTAATCGCTAATTGTTTAGCTAGTGTGGTTTTACCACATTGACGTGAGCCTGATAATAACAAGACACGCCTCGTTTCCATTGCTTTAACAATGATGTTCTGTTGCCACCTGGGGTATAAATTAGCCATAATGCATCCATTATAAAACTTCGCCTTACCGCCGAAAAATTGGCCGCGATTTTGCTCATTGTACACCCGCGATTTTATAAATGGAACCCCCGCGATTTTACAAACATAATACCCGCTATTTTACAAATGGAACCCCCGCGATTTTCATCCTCCACTCATCGGCAACTGAATAAGCACTATCAAACCGCCCGCCTCCCGACGCTTCAGCTCAATCGTTCCCCCATGTGCACGAATAATATCTTTTGCCACTGCCAGCCCTAGTCCTGTACCGCCCGTTTGACGCGATCGGGAATTATCTCCGCGATAAAAAGGTAAAAAAACCTGCATTAATTGCTCTTCAGGAATCCCGGGGCCGTCATCTTCAATACTTATCCAATATTCGTCTTTTACACTTTCGAGCCTAACACGGGCATTGCCCGCATATTTAATAGCATTTTCAAGAATATTATTAAACACTCGTTTCAATCCTACTGCACCGCCACGATACGTGGAGCGATCAAAAGTGCCTAAATAATCGATCTGATGGCCTACACTGGCAAAATCCTGACAGACTGAATCTAAAAGCGATGCCAAATCAAGCAAAATACGTTGTTCTTTACGTCCTTCTTCTCTGGCAAAACTCAAAGTTTCTGCTAACATTGCTTCCATTTGATCTAGATCGCTGATCACTTTTTCATGTAATTTCTCATCCTCAATGTATTGTGCTCGTAATTTTAAGCGGGTAATTGGCGTACGCAAATCATGAGAAATAGCTGCCAACATTTGTGTTCGGGCAGCAAGCAAATCACCAATACGTTGTTGCATCTTATTCATGGCATGTGCCATCGCACGTACAGCCGCAGGTCCATCAATAGGTAAGGGATCGGAGCGTAAATCAACGCCTAATCTTTCTGCTGCTTCGGTAAAGTTTTTTAAAGGCGTGGTATAGCGATTAATACTGAGCAATGAAATTAATATTGTCAGTGTCAAAATAGCCTCCATTCCCAATAACACTAATGCGAGTAAGGGAGATTGCGGCTCAATTTTAGCTAATATATTTAGCCATCGCTGATTACCCAGATAAAATGACAATTGAATATCGGGTGCTTGTTCGCTGATTTTCCATAAAATATGCCACAAACTGGTTTTCTGAAATTGTGGACTCCATTTTGGCTGCGGACTGATTGAGATAAAAAAATTCGGGATTTTAAGAGCAGAAACCAAATTATTTTGTTCATCAGGAGCGGTATTTTCTACTGTCTGGATAAGATTAATCACTTCTCTTGCAATCATATCTCGATTAATTTTGAATTGGGCGCTCGTACTTTTTTGAGAGTAAACTGCAAATAAAATTAATTGTGTCACAATTACCAACGATAAAATCAATAGTAGGATTTTACCAAATGCCCACCTTGGAAGATGAAATCGTTTTTCAGCCATGAGATTGCATCTTTTCTACCAGACTTAAACGCTCAACAGGCGGCGCAAATAAGTAACCTCCGCCACGAACAGTTTTAATAATATGGGGTTTTTTCGGATCATCTCCCAACTTTTGCCGTAATCGGCTCACTTGAATATCAATACTGCGATCGAAAGGGCCATATGTTCGGTTATGCAATAATTCGAGAAGCTGATCTCGACTCAATACCCTGCGTGGACGTGTCACAAAAGTATTAAGCAGCGCATATTCGCCCGCACTTAATATAATTTCAATTTTTTCAGGTGAAATCAAACGTCGTGATGCTGTTTCCATTTGCCAGCCAGCAAACTCATAGACATCCGACTCATTGCTTTTTTTAGCTGGCTGCAAATTTTTATCATGGCTGCGTCGCAAAACTGCTTTAATACGGGCAACTAATTCCCGAGGATTAAATGGTTTTGCCATATAATCATCTGCACCCATTTCAAGACCAATAATTCTATCAGTGTCCTCACCATTTGCCGTCAACATAATAATAGGAATAGATGATTGACTACGAACTTTCCGGCAAAGTGTTAAGCCATCTTCATCCGGCAGCATAACATCAAGAATGATCAAATCAATTCGGTTTTCTGCTAATACATGAAACATTTGCCTGCCATTCATTGCAGTCAAAACCGCGTAATTATATTTCCTCAGCAAATCAGAGAGTAATTCGCCAATTTCGGCATCATCATCTACTAATAATAGTGTTATTTGTCGTTCCATATTAATTTATACCCATTAATAAAGTTTTAACTGGTCGCGGAAGCCCTACTCTGGGCGGACTTTCTAGATCATACCAAATATGTTCAGATGACTCATAAATTGCTTGTTCCGAATGTACCACAGTCGCATGGATGGGGGTAATGTCATAATGAAAATGACTAAATGTGTGCCTGAGTGAGTCCAGAAAACACATCTTTTCAATGACTAAACCATATCGGTGCTGGCATTCTGCTGTTAAATTTTCAAGATTCCCTTCATATGCAGGCAATGACCACAAACCACCCCAAATACCTACTGGAGGGCGTTTTTCCAAAAAAATCGCCCCCGTAGCCAGCTGAAGCAAAAGTAAATGCCCTTTTCGAACAGGTATGGTTTTTTTTGGTTTTTTCCCAGGGAAGTTAAGAGGATTCCCCGATGCAAAGGCTGCACAAGATACCTGCAATGGACATGCTTCACAACGTGGTTTTGTTCTTGTGCAAATCGTTGCACCTAAATCCATCATCACTTGAGTATATGGTCTGCAATTAACTGCTGGCGTATAAAATTCGGCAAGCTCCCACAATTGTGTTTCTGCTTTTTTGCTGCCCGTCCAATCGCTTATGCCTGCGTAACGGCTCAAAACTCGTTTAACATTCCCATCAAGAATAGTTGCTCGTTGGTTGAAGGCGGTGGAAACGATGGCACCCGCAGTCGAACGACCAATACCGGGTAAAGTCATCAACAATTCAGTACTATCAGGGAGCTGACTGCCAAATTGAGAAACAATCATTTTTGCTGCCTTATGCAAATTGCGGGCACGTGAATAATAACCCAAACCTGTCCAGAGATGCATAACTTCATCCGACTCAGCTAATGCAAGTGCTTCAACCGTGGGAAAAACCAGGATAAAATTTTCAAAATAGGGAATCACTGTCGTCACTTGTGTCTGCTGTAACATAATCTCAGACACCCAAACTCGATAAGCGGTCAGATTTTGTTGCCACGGCAAATTTTTTCGGCCATAGTCGTCATACCATGCAAGCACAGCTTGTTGGAATAACGCTGGAGATAATGATCCTGGCATTGAAAGTCCCATTGTTAAAATTTACACAGTTCTTTTGCTATGGTATCATACACGCAACTTAAGTGTGTAGCTAGACAGTGTCGTCACGAGAGAATTTTTGTTCAAAGACAAGGCAAAAATGGCGAAAAAAGCGGAGTATACACGTAGTATTTGAGCATTTTTTAGCCATTTTTAACGCCGTATTTGGACAAAAAAATCTCGTGACGACATTGTCTAAAACGAATTGGAAAAATGTAATGAGCGAACCTTTTATTTCTGCTGACAAACACTTGCCTGAAATTACAATCAAGGTTGTCATAATTTCGTTTTTTTTAACCATCCTCTTAGCGGCATCAAATGCATTTATTGCTCTGAAAGTGGGGCTTTTAACTTCCGCATCGATTCCTGCCGCGTTGTTGTCAATGAGTATCTTGCGAACTTTCAAGCATTCCAATATTTTAGAAAACAACTTAATCCAAACAGCTGCATCTGCTGGTGAAGCAGTTGCAGGCGGAATTGTCTATACCATACCAGCTCTAATTATTATTCATTATTGGACTCATTTTGCCTATTGGGAAAGCGTATTTATTGCCTTGACTGGTGGCATACTTGGCGTAATGATGTCGATTCCCTTACGGCAAGTCCTGCTCAACGAACCCAAACTAAAATTTCCCGAAGGTAGAGCAATTGCTGAAGTACTTATTGCTGGAACAGAAAAAGCATTTAACCTGAAACCGATGTTGCTTGGTGCCAGCTTGGGTGCCACTATGGAGTTTGCTCAAACCGGAATTAAAATATTTACCTCTACTTTACAAGGATGGTTTAGCGCGGGAAAAACGTTGTTGGGCTTTGGTGTTGGCTTTTCTGCAACAATGATTGGCATAGGATACTTGGTAGGTTTTGAGCTTGGCGTTAGTTTGCTAATAGGTGGTTTTTTTTCTTGGGGTATACTCATTGCGGTATTAAGTTATCTGTCAGGCGATACCTCAACTACCAATGCAACAGCTACTGCTATTGCACTTTGGTCAGACAAAATCCGATATGTCAGTATTGGAGCTATGCTTACAGCTGGAACTTGGACGCTGCTGGGCTTGTTTAAACCTTTTATTGCCAGTCTAAATAATGCAGCTATTGCACTACAAGACTCATTTTATGAGGAAACCGGAAAAGTATTACGTACTGAAAGAGATATTCCGCTGCACAGCGTATTCTTGGGTTTGCTTCTATGCGTATCCATGTTGTACTGCATTTTTTCCTACTCGTTTCCCTTGCCCGTGGGGCCAAACCACTACTGGTTACAAGCTATTTTGATCTTTGGCAGCTTAATTTATGTGCTTATTGCTGGCTTTGTCTTTTCAGCCATTTGTGGTTATTTCTCAGGAATGGTTGGAGTCACAGCCAGCCCTGGGTCTGCCATCATTATTGCAGCACTTCTTATTGTTTCGCTGTTAATAAAACTCACTATTAGCTTCAATCCCGAGGCTAGTCCTCTGAGCAACAACACCCAACTTCATGCCGCTGCTATCGCTATTTTAATAGGCGCAATTATTACGGGCGCGGCATGTATTTCAAATGACAATATTCAGGATCTAAAAGTTGGGCAAATTGTGGGAGCAACCCCATGGAAACAACAGGTGATGTTGCTGTTTGGCGTGATAGTTGCTTCGTTTGTTATCCCACCCATCATGGAGCTGCTCTTTAATGTTTATGGCATTGCTGACGTTTTACCCCATGCAAACATGAGTATTACTGATGCGCTGCCTGCGCCACCTGCCGCAATGATGGCTGCAGTGACCAGTGAGGTTTTCCACGGTACTATGCCGTGGCAAATGCTCAGTTTAGGCTTTGTTATCGGTACTTTTCTCATCATACTGCAAGCCATCCTTAAAAAATGGAATATTCGTTTTTCAGTAATTGGAGTCGCCACTGGCATGTACTTGCCACTGGCTACATCAACACCTATTTTTGTGGGCAGTTTGCTGCAAAAAATGGCACACCGTCATAGTCCGATGAAAAAAAATCAGCACACCACATTAATTGCCTGCGGTCTAGTTACTGGGGCTGCCTTGATGGATGTTATATTGACCATTCCCTTTTCAGTGATGGGTGATCCCAATGCCCTTGCCCTTTTCAATCCGGCTCACACCTTATTACCTGATATATTAGGTATTATTGCATTTATCATATTGTCTTTCTGGCTCTTTAAAACATCAAGAAAATCAGCATGCGAAGAATAAAAAGTTACGTTATACGTGCTGGACGAATGTCTAGCAAACAACACTCATCTCTAACAGAGCATTTACCACGCCTCGGTTTGCCGACCAGCACGCCGTGGAATTTGGAAGAAATTTTTAGTCGTAAGGCACCTACGGTGCTGGAAATTGGATTTGGTATGGGTGCTTCTCTTATTGAAAACGCTATAAATCGACAACACGAAAATTTTATTGGCATTGAGGTTCATCCCCCGGGGGTAGGAGCTATTCTCGCCAAAATTGATGAAGCTGGCATCAACAATATAAGGGTCTGTATGTTGGATGCCATCACGGCACTTGAAACATTAGTGCCTGATGCCTCCCTCAGCCGGGTACAGCTTTTCTTTCCCGACCCCTGGCCGAAAAAGCGTCATAATAAACGTCGAATAGTTCAGCCTGAGTTCATTAATTTAATTGCAAAAAAATTGGAAAAAAATGGCATTTTTCATATTGCAACCGATTGGGTGCCTTATGCTGATGCTATTGCAACATTGATGAAGGATCATCCTGCCTTTCTGGCGGAGCCAGACACTACAATACATTCTGATTATCGAACGCAAACAAAATATGAAGCGCGTGGTCATCGGTTAGGACATGTAGTAAGTGATTTGGTGTATATAAACAACTAAAACAAGAGAGAAAAATGCATAAATTATTAAAATTCACTTGCCTGAGTATTTGTCTGTTTATCGCACCCGCTACGATGGCAACAACAGGACCTAAACTTGATGGAATCGTGGTATTCGGCGACAGCCTATCTGACAACGGAAACCTATATCAGCTTAAAAAAGGGAAAGTACTCGGTTGGCCATATTATTTTGGCCGTTGCACAAACGGATTAGTTTGGGTTGAAATATTAACCTATCAATTACATTTACTGCCAAATCAATTAGATGACCGCGCCATTGCCGGAGCACAAACTAACGGCTCACATCCAGCAGGCGTTAAACAACAAATTGCAAAATACGTTGCCATTTATCCGCAACTCGATCCAAACAAGCTTTACATCATCTGGATCGGTGGAAATAATTATTTATACCATCCCTATGCAAAAGAGCATCATGTTGATAAAGCGATAAACGATATTGATGACGCTATTATTAGCTTAAAAAATCATGGCGCACGTTATTTTCTCATTCCTAATTTACCTGATATTGGTACAACACCTTTAGCAGCAAAATTACAGAAAAAACATCCACACATGGGTTTACAAGCAAATTTAACTCAATTATCGCAAGACCATGATGCGAAATTAGCTGCAAGCTTATTTACCCTGCAACACACACTAGGAAATAATGTCATTATTATGCCCATGGATGTTTATACCATGATGAAAGCAGCCACCACGAATCCAAAAAAATATGGCCTCATTAACTCCACAACAGCCTGTTATCAGGGCGCGAAACTTTTTGCTGGTGGTGGAACGGCTTGTCAACATCCCGATCAATATCTTTTCTGGGATATTGTTCACCCTACGTTGGCAGGTCATCAGGAATTGGCGGCATTGGCTTTGCAGAGTTTGACGAAGGCGGGGTTATAAAATCCGAAAACCCATATGTGTCGAGTATACCATCAAAAAAGACTTGAAAGCTCGTAATAAGGGGTTATAATGTCTATACTCACCACGGTGAGTATAGACCCATCGTACTTCAAGATGCGATGGGTATAGTCAAACCACCTTAAAAAGACAGGTAAACATCGAGGAGATTGAAAATGGGTGAGAAGAGAAAAGAGTCAAAGGGCAAAAAACCAATGCCGAAAGATACCAAAAAGAAATAAATAAAAGATTGTTATACTCAACACGCATGAGTATATATAGTCGCTGTCGCGAAATGAGGCTAAAGAAAGTGCAATAGATATAAAAAAGTAGGATAAAGGAGGCCAATCGCCTAGAATACATTGGACTATCAA
>JABEVJ010000209.1 GCA_013043985.1 Legionellales bacterium
AAAACCTCGAAAGACTGGTAGTATTCCTTCGGTTTTTCTTGCTCAGAACATCCAAATCTCATCGTTCATGCGGGCGCTAAACTTCGCATCTTGAAGTGCATTGGGTATAGTTCTATTTAATAAGATTTATTATTGGAATTATGAACATAATATATAGCTGTAAAAAACGTTTTTTAATATTATTTATTATGGTATGATTAAGACTTATTCCCCTTAAGAGTGATTACCATGCTACCTATCGATATAGATGATGACGTTCAAGCGTTATTTAAAGAAATCAGCCAACTCATTGAAAATGCTCGTCAGCAAGTCGTTAGCGTGGCTAATAGTACGCTGACAATGACGTATTGGTACACGGGTAAAGCGATACATACCAGAATACTTCACAAGCAAGAAGGCTTGCAAAGCAGTTACGGTGAAAAGATTGTCTACGCGCTGGGTAGACAATTACAAGCCCATCATGGCAAAAGCTTTTCTCGAGCCAATATTTACCATTGCATTCGTTTTTATCAAGCCTATCCCAATGAAGAGATTGTCTACCCGCTAGGTAGACAATTGTTTTGGACGCATTTTAGGCATCTCATTTACATTGAAAATGAGACCGAGAGAGCTTTTTATACGCAGTTATGTATTCACGAAAACTGGGCAACCAGAGTGCTTAAGCAAAAAATGGACGGAATGCTATTTCAGCGTACTGCGTTAGCCAAAAAGCCGGATGAACTTATCTATCGGGAGTTAAAGCAACTCGGTGATACAGGAAAAATGAGTACAGAGCTAGCTTTTCGCGATCCTTATCTGCTTAACTTTTTAGAACTACCCGACCCATACTCTGAATCTGATTTCGAAAATAGCATTTTAACTGAACTCAGCCAGTTCTTACAGGAATTTGGTAGCGATTTTTGTTTTGTGGCTCGTCAAAAACGGATGAGTATTGGTCGAAAGGACTATGTTCTCGATTTACTGTTCTTTCATCGGGGCTTGCGACGGTTAATTGCGCTGGAGCTAAAATTAAACTCCTTTAAACCAGAGCATAAAGGCCAAATGGAGCTGTATTTAAAATGGTTAGCTAAATATGAACAGCGCCCTGGTGAAGAGCCACCACTAGGCATTATTCTGTGCTCTCATAAAGAGCAGGAAGAGATTGAACTGCTCGAACTCGACAAGAGCGATATTCATGTCGCTGAATATTTGGTGCAATTACCTCCAAAAGACTTATTAGAGAATAAACTACATCAAGCCATTGAGCGGGCGAAGGCGCGGCTGGCTCTGAATCAATTGAATGCTGAGGAGGAAAACCATGGGTAGAAATGGGATAGCCGCCGAAGATGTGATCATGATTGCCGAACAATTGGTTCAGAAGGGCGATGTACCTACCATTGAGAAAGTTCGTATTCTGTTAGGTACAGGTAGCAATAGCACCATTGCAAAACACCTGACCCAGTGGAAAACTTTAAGGCTCAAAGGGCATTATCAAGAAATTGCCTCAGTCTATATCGCGCCCGATCCCGTCAATCAAGCTGTCGCTAAAGTCTGGCAGCAGCTGCAGGAAGAGAACCAAACAAAGCTTGAGGCATTGGAAACAGATGCAGCAGAAAAAATTCAACTAGCACAGGCAGAAAAAGAGCAAGCCCTGAATGAGCTGCATAGGATGACACAAGACAATCAGGACTTGCGTGTCTTATTAAAAGAAACACGCGAGCAGAATGCGGAATTGGAAAAGCAGCGTATTGCGTTAAGCCAATCCTTGGCGGTAGCAGAATCCAAGCTGAATTTGGTTGAAGAGGCCAGGAAAAAAATGGATGATTATGCTAATACAACCTTGGCATCTATCGAAGAAAAACATCAACAAGCCCTTGCTCAGTATGAAACTCATTTATCAGAGAGCAAGCAATTTTATACTCATGAATTATCACAAATGAAAGAGATAGCTGAAAATCAACGGCACGAGCATATTGTTGAAATCGATCACCTCAAGACAGCGAATCAAAAATTACAAGCGCAGCTGCAAGAAAAAGATAAAACAAATGTCGAAATAATGAGCAGGGTAGGGCAGCTGAATATACAAATGCAAAATCAGCAAGGTGGTATTGCCGATATACTGGCAGGCATTCAACAAAATGAAAAAATGTCAGTGAAGTTGAAAGAAGAATTAAGTCAGGAATTGACTGAGATAGTGAAGCAGGAGGGCGATCAACAGACGCAACAAGTTCTTTTAGAATTTCAACGACAACTTGTCAGCCAGAAAGAGTCTAATCAGTCAGCAAAGAGCAAGGTTAAATGAACCAATTGCCTCGGTTGGAAACATTACCTGAGCTATTGCTCACTCAAGATTTATCCGGCGAAGCAGGCACGAATCGCTGCACCGATAAAAAGCCACTGATTCAAGCGAAAAATGATTATGAAGCTGTTCATACCTGGCTGAATGAGTATGCCCACAAGCAAACCACCTATCAATCCTACCGAAAAGAAGCCGAGCGCTTATTGCTGTGGTGCGTATTACAAGCCCAAAAGCCGTTATCCAGTTTAAACCGTGATGACTTTGATGTGTATCTGGAATTTTTAGATGATCCACAACCTAAAAATGTCTGGTGCAAAAAAAGGGGCGGTTATGGCATCAAACGCGGTGAAAAAGGCTGGAAACCGTTTGTAGGTGGTTTAAGCGAATCAGCTAAACGCACCGCTGTCAGTATTATTAAATCGCTGATGAGTTATTTACATGAAGCCCGTTACTTGGATAGCAACCCATTAGTCTTAATGCGCAGCATCAAGCATCGGCAACAATCATTGGAAGAGCAAAAGCTCAATATTCATGAGCGGATATTGGAACAGGACGAATGGCAAGCCTTGATTCAAACACTCGATGAATGGCCAGCCGAAACGCCGGAAGAGAAAAACGAAAAAATCCGCTTGAAGTTGCTGGTTGGCCTACTTTTTTTCTTGGGGTTGCGCGTTAATGATGTCAGCACCAGCCAGTGGAGTGCATTCAAAAAAATAAATGATTTGTGGTGGTTTTATGTCAGAGGAAAGGGTGGTAAGCTCGCTAAAATCCCCGTGAACAATGAGTTGCTGAATCTCGTCATTGATTACCGATTGCATTTTGAGATGCCGCTGTATCCCAATGCTGAAGATAATACCCCGCTGATTGTTTCATTTCGAAATTCAGCTAAGCCGATAGGCGACAGGCAAATCAATCAGCTGATCAAAGAGCTGGCAAAGAAAGCTGCAGAAAAATTTCCAGATAATTTGGCGAAGCAAAAGAAACTCGGTAAACTCTCACCGCATTGGTTCCGACATCAATTTGCCTCGATTCAAGCCAGTTTAGGGATTGCGCCGGAGCAGATTCAGCAAAATATGCGACATGCGAATCATCAGACCACGATGATTTATATTCATACGAATGAAGAGAGGCGGCATGAGGCGGTAAATAGCATAGGCTGGATTAAGTAATAAAATATGAGCTAAAATTAGCAACGAATAAGGAGTTATTATGTCAGTTCGAAATATCGTTTTTCATCTTGGAAAAGAATACAAAATAAAAGCTAAGCACACAGATAAACAAGTTGAAGTAATGCTCATATACAATGAAGAAAGTATCGGCAACGCGTTGCTGACAACAGATTTTATTGATGTTGGTTGTATAACGCAAATCAATCTGGCTGATGAGCATGTTGATGTATGTTTGGATGGACAACATACGCTTGGTGAGGCATTTTTAAAATTCTTGTTTAAATTTCCTTTAATGCCAAGAAAAATAGAGTTTCGTTTTATAACGTGTGTACCGAAAAATCTTGAGAGTGTGACAGCTAAATACCATTATGCACATATTATCGATTCAGAATTTAAAAATGATATCCTGTTGAGAAGAGATTTCAGTCAAATGCCGACGAAAATCATTTTGCCAGAAAATATTGTAACTCGTCAAAATGTTTTACCAAAGGAGCTTCCTGCTCTATTAAACCTTTTGCGAAATAATGCGTATTGGCAAGAACACCTCATTGAGGAACGATTAAATATATTAGTGACAAATTCATGCTGTTTTGTTGCGCTAGAAGGAGAAAAACTGGTTGGCTTTGCCAGGGTATTGACGGATGGAAATGCATTTGCCTCGCTCTGGGATGTCGTTGTTGATGAAAATTATCGCAGCCGAGGAATTGGAACTTCATTAATGCAAACGGTTTTTTCTTGTGAAAATTTTAAAAATATCAATACGTTTATTTTGTTTACAGACACAGCAAAACCCTTATATCAAAAATTTGGTTTTGTTTCAGAGGTTGAATCAGAAGAAAAAAGCAATATGATGCATAAATTCCGACTTCAAGATAAACATCCGCGCGATATGGCTGAATTAATTCATATCATGACACAAAATGCAGATGATATTTGCCTCTCAGCACCAAAAAGTTTGGCCTTTCTTTTTGGTGAACCAGGTAAGCGAGCACAGCATATACAATTTTGGCAAAAAGAGTTAGCAATAATACCCGAAAAAATTTCGGATGATAAACACCAACAACTCAGTCAAAATTTTGGATAAGGTTTATTGTATTCTACAGCCGATAAATCCGGTTACTGGCTGTAAATTTTAATTATTATATGACAGGTGGATGAACAGAAAATTTCTGTAGATTGTCATTAAGTCGCTTTTTGACCTTAGGAGCGAGAGCTTCTGAATTTAACATACAGAAAGTAGGACGCTCAATGGTCGTACTTAATTTCAAGCCAGAAAACGACCGTTAAATAAGTAGTTTAAAAATTGATTGACTTTATGAATTTGTACCTATTTTTTTACTTAGAAACAGGTTGAATTTTCAAAATTAAACAACTCCTCTTGCTGGCTTTTATTATAACATTACCTTGACGTAATATTACCTTTGTGTAATAGTTAATAAACAAATCATTGGCAGGGCGAATATGTGGGATATTGAATATACTGATGAGTTTGAAGATTGGTGGAGTGGGCTAAATGAAGCAGAGCAAATCGATATTGTGGCTTCAGTGGGATTACTTGAAGCACTGGGCGTCAATCTTCGCTACCCACACTCATCGGGAGTAAATGGCTCGAAACATCCGCATATGCGAGAGTTAAGAATTCAGCACTAAGGTCGTCCTTATCGTATTTTGTACGCATTTGATCCGCTGAGAAAAGCAATATTACTGATAGGCGGTGATAAAACAGGGAATAACCGATGGTATATCGAATACGTGCCGATCGCCGATCGTTTGTATGATGAGCACATAACTACCCTTAAAAAGGAGGGATTATTAGATGAGTAAAAATTTTAGTCAACTGAAATCAAAAATGTCGGTAGAGGCACAGAAAAAAGCGTCCTTGAAAACACAAGAAATGCTAAACGTGATGCCATTACAGGAATTAAGGCAAGCCAGGCATTTTAGTCAACAAGGCCTAGCTGAACTTCTGTCAACAAAACAGGCCAATTTGTCACGTATTGAAAGACGGACTGATATGTATATTTCCACACTGCGAAGTTATATTGAAGCTATGGGTGGCGAGTTAGATATTATTGCACGTTTTCCCGAAGGCGAAGTTCACATTAACCAATTTAATGACATTGGCGAATAGCACCTTCAATGCCTTTATTTTTCGCTACACGTTCTACTTCTTGGAATTCATCAATTAATAATACGGCTTTTTTTCCTTTTTTTTGAAGTATGGCATTTAAAATTTGTAATGCTTCGAAAATATTTTCAGTAGGTTTGGCACTACTTGATGGTTCAAGGACTAATTTTATGCCATCTTGACCCATTTCTAGAGTTGGTTTAATGATTTTCATATATACTCAACACACATGAGTTTTCGGTTTTCTAACTTGCTATTTTACGCCAGAAGAAACGATTAAAACTGCACAATATGAATAACTATTGCTGGTT
>JABEVJ010000210.1 GCA_013043985.1 Legionellales bacterium
TCGGCTTATAGCTGTTTTAACAGCTTAAAAACTGAAATTGAGCGAGTTTTATGCGAAGTGGGCATGAAATACAAGATAACTTTTGCGTAAGTACTTAATAAAATACCTCTTTGTCAATTGGTAACTCCGCTTTTTCAGATTCACCATAAAAGCGAACACGCTTATCTAGCATTTCTGAAAGCGAGGATATGGGAAGAGGATCAATTCTAACTTCGTAAGAAATAATATCATCCATTCTATCTACTTGTTGTGCAATGAATTTTCTAAGTCCCAAATCTCCTACAAAAAGCCAATTACTACCATCAATTTGCGTATAATCCCGCAAAGCATTAAATAAGTACTTCATATCTTCCTGGCTATGTATCTCTCCAATATCCAAATTATTGAGTTGTAGTAATACCCCTTTTTTATAGCCAGCCTCTCTAACAAGGGCAATTAAATCCTCAAAATGATTGCCCAATGTTGTTGAGGGAACAAGCATTGGTTGAGTAACAATACCCGCTTGCTTACCATAACTTGCACCAAATCCGAAGGCATCTACACCAAATGAGCGATAAGTCTCAGCTAGATGAGAGGAAAGGGCTTTGGCTGATTGAAAACGCTTATCAGCAACCATTTTTTCATTGACAGGCAATAACTCAATTTCTCTTACTAAGTTGCTAATGATGGCGGCAAGTAGTGTCTCACATCGCCAAGACTGTTCAACTTTAATTTCTGCACTTGGGGTGAAGTAGTCTTTTTTTGTTTCAACATTAAAACGGAGAAAGTTACCAAATGAAGTTGTACCAACTCCTCTAGCCCCTTCAATTACAATACGAAAATTACTGCTCTTTAAGACGTTCAAACATACTCGCACTTCTTCCGCATGACCTGTGAAAAGCGCTAGGGTTGATTGAATAATGGGAGATGTTTTGAGTGGATCATCTTTAAAACCAAAAGTTTGCCATTCCATTTAGAATATACCCCTCAATAATGATTCTGCAGCGTTGTTGCAAGCTTGCTCGGCATCGGTCATGTATTCGGTATACACTCCCTCGCCTCTCTCGCTTGCGCCTAGCTGCAAAACCATTCTTGAGGGGTATATCTCTTCAGTAAAAAATACGAACCTATAATAGCAAAAATCAGGTTCACAAACAATATCAGGTTCGGAACCTGTTTTTGGTTCAAGTTACATCTTCAACTTCAGCATTTCCCAATATTGCGCATACAGATTCAAGCTTTGTTCTGATAGATCAGTCTGAAATTGGCCATTTTTTAAAATGTCATGAGAAGGATAGATGATAGAGCTGGTGCGGATGTTCGCTGGCATGAGCTTTTGCGCCGCTAAATTAGGCGTAGCGTAATAATATGCCATACTGCTTTGTAATGCAATGTCAGGACGCATCATAAAATTGATAAACTTCAACGCGTTTTGATAGTGAGGAGCATTTTTAGGGATCGCAAAACAGTCAACCCAGATGACAAAACCATCTTTAGGATAAATAAAGACTAAATTCGGATTATCAAGCTGAGCGCGATATAAATCGCCATTCCAAGTCATGCCGACTGTTGCATCTTCATCGGTAATAATCGATGCAGCGGCATCACTGACAAAAAGTTTGATATTGTTTCGCAATTGCAATAAATGTTCATAAGCTAATTTGATATCGGTTGGATTGCTGTCATTGGCAGAAAATCCAAGCGACATCATTGCCATGGGGAGCACTTCACGGACATCATCAAGTAGAAGAAGTTGATTCGCAAAACGAGGTTCCCATAAATCACTCCAGCGTTGAATAGTCGCTGGGTCAAAATATTTTTTATTAACAAAAATCCCTGTAACTCCCCATAAATTGGGCATACTGTATTTATTTTGCGGATCATAGTCACCATTAAGAAATTCTGGATCAATATATTGTATGTTCGTTATTTTACTTAAATCGAGCGGCTCTAACATTCCCTCTCTACGCATACGATCAACATAGTAACTTGAAGGTTCAATCACATCATAACTGGGGTTATTAACTGCCTTTAACTTTGCATACAGTGTTTCATTACTATCATATGTTGAAAAGTTGACGGTAATGCCAGTTTCTTTCTGAAATTGTGTGATAACAGCATCGGGAATTTCACCCGACCAGGCGTAAACATTGACAATTTCTTTGGCACCAAAGGCTGGAACAGATAAAAAAACTAAAATCCCTAAAAACCATGTTTTCATGAGGATTTCCTTGTGAAGCGCTGTGATAAGATGACTAAAAACAGGGTGAGCGTAAATGTCACGCTGCATAATGCATTGAGTTCAGGTTTAACGCCCAGTCTTGCCATCGAGTAAATTTTCAAAGGTAAAATTTCAAAACCAGGTCCCGAAACAAAATAACTGATCATCACATCATCAAATGACAAGGTAAAACTTAACAAAATCCCTGAAATAATTGCAGGTAATAAAAGTGGGAAGGTGATTTTTCTGAAAATAGTGGATTCACGGGCGCCTAAATCCTTTGCTGCCTCGAAAATGTTTTTATCCATGCCTGAAATCCGGCTATAAACAGTCACCACAACAAATGGGATGCAAAAAGTAATATGTGCGAGCAATAAACTCCAGAAGCCAAGCGGCATATTGGCAATACTAAAGAGTAATAAAAGGGAGATACCCATCACGATATCTGGTGTCACAATCAGGATAAAGACCATACCATTAAGAAAATTTTTGCCCATAAAACGATAGCGGTAAAGACTTACAGCAGCCAGCGTACCAATAATGGTTGCCATCGTGGCTGCCAAGGTGCCGATAAGCAGCGAGTGAGCAGCGGCAATCCACAAATTGCTGTCTTGAAAAAGATTATGATACCAGTTCGTGGTAAAACCATGCCAGACAAGTGAGTAGCTGGAGTTGTTGAACGAGTAAAATATCAGTACCGAAATCGGTAAGTAAAAGAATAGGTAGATCAAAGCTAAATAGAGCTTGTCAATAATACGCGCTTTACTGTTATTCATAGGAAATCACCTCGCTCACGGTTTTTTGAGGTTAACCAGTGGGCAATTAACATTACTCCCATTATGAGAGTCAATGTGACGCTGATCGCCGAGCCTAACGGCCAATTATTAGTCAATAAAAATTGATTTTCAATTAAATTGCCAAGCAGTAGAGCTTTGGCTCCACCCAGCAGATCAGGAATATAAAAGAGCGTCATCGCAGGTAAAAAGACTAAAATTGAACCTGCAACAATGCCGGGTAAAGAGAGTGGTAAAATAATTTTGGTGAAAGTTTTTATTTTGCCTGCCCCTAAGTCTCGCGCAGCTTCGATCAGTCGGTTATCAAATTTTTCCAGATTGGCATAAAGCGGCAAAATCATAAATGGCAATAAATTGTAGACTAGAGCTATCATCACTGCTGAATTGGTAAACAGCAGTTGAAGGGGGTGATGAATAATGCCAAGATGCATCAGTACGTTATTCAAAACACCTTTCGTTTTTAAAATAGCTACCATGGCATAGCTGCGAATTAAAGAACTTGTCCAAAACGGAATAATGAGAAATAGCAGCAAGGGTTCTTTCCAACGTTCGACTTTCCGAGCCAGAATATAAGCAAAAGGATACCCAAGTAAAATACAGAAAAATGTACAAGCACCAGCAATATAAAATGACTTGGCAAATACAAGGGCATAAAGACTGCTAAACAAAGCGGCGTAATTGTCTAAGGTAAACTGCCAGCTAAAAATCGTGGTGCTGTCATTTTTCATAAAACTCAGGAGCACAACAAGCAAAAATGCAAGCAGTGCAAAGATCCCCAGCCAAATTGAAATCAATGAAACGGATATATTCCGAAACGTGTTATCACTCTTCATAAGGTAATACTACCTCCCATCCGTTGACCCAGTGCAGCCAGACTTTTTCGCCGAGAGTATAAACCAGGCTGTCATCATCTTCGTCAAAAAATTCAGTGGTTGAAATGACTTTTCCGGTGTCTAGACGCACTAATAAATCAACAGTGGTACCCTTATAGGTGAAATCTTCAACAATACCGCGGTACATATTTTCAGTTTCTTTAACCTCTTTAGAGTCAAAAATTCGAACATCCTCAGGGCGGACAAGCACTAACGCTTTATCACCAATAGAGAAGTGATGGCGATTCGGGTAGGCATGTGCCATTCCTTCGATATCAACCGTAATTTTGTCATCATTGATAGAGGATACCGTCGTTTCAAAAATATTGACTTCTCCGATAAATTTAGCAACGCTCAGACAGCTTGGTTCTTCATACACCTGCCGTGGTGTGCCAATTTGGGTAATGCTGCCGTCACTCATGACTACTACTCGATCAGACATGGAAAGAGCTTCTTCCTGATCGTGAGTGACAAAGATAAACGTAATCCCTAATGTTCGCTGTAGTTGCCGCAACTCCATTTGCATGGTTTTCCTCAAACGATAGTCCAGTGAACTCAATGGTTCATCAAGAAGCAGGACCAGTGGACGATTAACGACGGCACGTGCGATAGCAACTCGTTGTTGTTGCCCGCCACTGAGCTGAGCAGGTTTGCGGTTGCCAAAATGTTCAAGTTTCACCATGCGAAGGGCTTCAAGAACACGTGGTTTAACATCTTTTTCAGGCGTGTTACTGCAGCGCAGGCCAAAAGCAACGTTGTCAAAAACAGTCATATGCGGAAAAAGAGCATAGCTTTGGAACACGGTATGAACATGACGCTCATGCGGAGGCAATCCTTTGGCGTCTTTACCATCTATAAAAATACTGCCTGATGAAGGCTCTTCAAAACCCGAAATCATACGTAGTAAGGTTGTTTTTCCACAACCAGACGGTCCGAGCAAGGTCAGAAACTCACCATGTTTTATCTTGAGATTAATATTGTCCAATATTATCTGGTCGTTAAAAGACTTTGACACGTCTTTGATTTCTAGGACAATTTGCTCTGACATCGATAACCCTCACTGAACTGTTTACCAAAAGCGCAAAATAGAATATTTATGAGCTCAGGTCAAGTTGTTTTTTCATTATTATGAAAAATAGGCATCTGCTATCGATGAAAGATCCAATGTCCGAACTTGGTTGAAAATAAAGCAATGCTGATGTATATAGTTTCCGCGATCTCAAACGCGGGCACTATACCCATCGAAAAAGCTCGAAAGACTGGTAGTATTCCTTCAGTTTTTCTTGCTCAGAACGTCCAAATTTCGCGTTCAGATGGGTGCTAAACGTCGCATTTTGAAGTATAATGGACATAGTCTGTACAAAAACAACAATAGGAATAAATTATGAATAATAAAAAAAATCACAATATAAAAATGGTGTATGCTGTCCAACCAGTAGTTTGTCCTCTAGAGTTAGCAGTTTGGTACAATGATTTTCTTTCAAATGTTATGCAAGGACAGGAGAGCTTTATAGGCTCATCTACACTTTATTTCGAAAAATTCGCAAAAGCGGATATTTTTGGGCTGGTTGTTAATCTCTCGATACTATCAAGTAGTGACTCTGTTGGGGTTCTTGAAGAGAGACGGCAACGTAAAGCATTTGATAAACTATTGGCTAATTTTATAAAAAAAACATCTAAGAATGAATTTAAAATTATCATACAAACGGTTAAGGTACAAAAAACGCAACCTAAACCCGTAAGCCAATCTATCAAGTCACTTCACTCCTTGTTATTTATGCATAAATATTACCATGCCCTCAACGAATTATTGCAGAAAAATATCCTGAGTGACGATCTGTTGTATTTTGTAACGGAGTTCTCGTCTGATGATACTGAGGTTCAGTACTTTAAGCTGAAGAAAGATTTATTTTTGGACGGCCTTACAATGCATTCTGGAGCTATTAGCCCATTAATTGGGGCGATGAATGCTAAAAAATGGGATATTGCAGAAACGTTGATACAGGATGAGCGAGTGGAGCTCCCATCTGCTTTGCTTGAAAGCACTTGGGCACATATGAATCGTATGAATCTACCAATTGAAAAACGAGTCGGAAAAAACCCGCATCATACTCGAGTAATACAAGCTTTTTACCATTTGAAAAATGTAGAAACAAAAGTGCAATCCACGAACATAGCTTTAAATAATAATTTGAGCAATTTAGTCTTATCATTAGGTGGAGATAGTGTTTTCCATGATCAAAAAAAGAAAGAGCTTACTAAAAATAATAAGCTAGGTGAAGATGTAGATAAGCTTAAGAAACAAGAAGAGCAAAACCTTAAAAAGATGGACGAATTCACGGCAGAATTTAAACGTTTAGAGCAACAATTCAGTGAAATGAGTAAACAGATAGATAAAAAAATAGAGGAATCACAGCAAAAAAATAAAAATTCAAAAAATAATAAAAGCCAAAAAAACAGGAAAAATATCAACTTAAATGTAAAAAAAGTTAATGAAAAACGAGTTGAAATAGAGGATGTATTTATTTTTGTTGGCAAAACTATTCAACAGCCAATTACCAGTCCCGAAGCACGAATTAACTTTCTTGTTTTTCAAAATGAAGATATAAGTAAAAAAATTGGCACGCTTTGTTCATTGGCTAACATAGAAAATATTTTGCTACCTGAAAAAAAGGTAAATAAAAAACATAAGAAAAAAGAAACGAAAAAGGAAGAAGCAATAATGATTTCCGCAGAAGGTTCAGTACCAGCTGGAAAAAATACTTTTTTGCAAGAGCAGAAAAAAGAGGAGTATTTGGATAAACCATCAGTGAGCGATTCTAAGCCCAGCGTGTCGGCTATTTCATCGACTCAAATCAAAAAAACAACTTTTTTTGAAAATGTAAAACAGGGCGAGATAAGAAAGAGAATTGAAGTGAATTGGCCTGCCAAGATAGAAGACGCTCAAAAGAATGTGGCAATTATTGATGGTAAAGAATTAAAAACCGTAGGTATAGCATTACTCAACTAGCATTGTTAGGCACAAGTTTTATTTCCAAATGGCATCCGACTGTTTTTGCATATCGCGCCAGTGTACTTAAAGAGGGCGAGTGCTTACTACTACCACCCGCAGCCTCTAACCTTGCTACTGCACTTTTAGAGGTAAACATATCACTGGCTACTTTTTCTTGACTCAAATGCGCTTTTTTCCTCGCGCTCTTCAATTGCTTTGCTATTTCAAGATGTAAGCGATAAGCTTCATACTCAGCTAAAACGTCTGGATCAGCGAGTGCCTCCGTGCGAAGTTGTTCGTACCACGTACCGTCATCTTTTATCATCTTTTTTTACCTCTTTTAAACGTGCCTTAGCAAGATCAAGTTCTTTTTTTGGTGTCTTTTGCGTTTTCTTAATAAAACTAGGGTCTGTTGACAATTGGTTCTTTGAAGCGAAAAAAGAGAGAATCGAGGAAAAATTGGTTCTTGTTTGAGGCGAATAGCAAGCTATTTAACGA
>JABEVJ010000211.1 GCA_013043985.1 Legionellales bacterium
CGTATAATGCGTAATATACTGTTAAATATAAAAGAACCTTTTGATAGAGTTACAGTTTCGTTCTTATTGTTGAGCAAATATTCCTCAACTTCTTTATTGAAATAAGTATTGTAGCTACCAATAAAACGAGAAAACAAAGTCGAATACCCTGTTGTAATAAAAACAAAAGCTATTAAATATACGTAATCAATTGCGTTAAGATTTAAGTTATCAAACTCCTCATCTTGCAAAAAAAGAAGTCCTGCATATGAAAACAACCCGGATCTAAGTACCATATTACTACCAATACCTAATATCAACTCGGTTGATACAGCTGGACTTTTCATAAAATTAGCCAATACAGAAGTCTTTAAGCTAAATAATCTCTTATAAATGAAGTTATGATGTTCAATCGTATCGTTATAGGAGAGCATATGATAATATGCGGTTCCTAGAACAATAGGTAACAAACTTATTGTCCATTTTAAATATTTATTGGGAATCAAAACAGCAACGGAAAGTGAATCAGCGACGGCACCTGTGATAAAAGAAGAATAAGCACATATAAATGTTGGAACTTTCATTGGATATTTAACTATACCCTCAACACAATCACTCACTTCGATTAAATTTTGATCATCTTGTTTATCTACCGTTTCAGATAAATGTGTTTTTTGGTAAACTTCTTCGGCGGGATTAACAGATAAAACATCTTCAATTAAATTAAGAAGAGCGAGAGTTATAGATAATGGTATAAATGCTAATTCTGTGGCGTTGCTATCAAACCCATAATTCTTTGCAATTTCATCAAATGACTGATCTATTGCTGTATAAACAAAATAAGCATACGATATTTCTAGTGCTACTCCACCATAAGCTAAAGTATATGCCATTGCCTTTTTAAAATAAGTAGAAATCATCTTACTACTCCTATGTTAAAATCAAAATTATTAATTCGTGACCAAATGTAAATTGGCCATATCTATCATATTTTCAAACGTTTTTATTTAGTTTTTGGCTAAATAATCTCTCTATTGTTGCTCTTTTAATTTGTCTAAATTATGCGATTGACTATATCTTGAGATAAAACCGATCCCAATAATCACCATTATTGAGCCAACTATTTGCAATTTATCAAGTGTTTCATGCAAAAATAAATAAGCAAAAATGAGCCCAAAAATTGGTTCGAGGTATTGGATGGTAATTGTAAATGAAGCAACATGTCTTAACCCAATAGAAAAAAAGATAAATGCTAATGGAATAAGTCCTCCAGATAAAAGGCTTGCTAACATGATTTCGTTTGGGATTTTATCAACAGGTAACCCATTCAAAAACCAAAAAATAATACTGGAAAATAATGCCAGGTAGTTTGTAAGAGCAACAATCTCGAAGTCATTAAAATTTTTATGCAATTTAGAAATAACTAGCGTATAAAAAACCCACGAAATCATGCCTAAAAACATTAAAAATATAGCTATATAATTTATATGAAACAAGGAAACGTTTCCGCTACGATAGAAAAAAACCAGAGACCCGGTTACAGCTAAAAAAACGCCTAAACATGCTTTTCGGCTCAATTTATACCTTAATATCAATAAGGTTAGCAGGGGTGTTAATGTAAATGCCACAATATATGTTGTAACCGATAAAAAACGAAGTGCTAATGTTTGACTCACAAACAATACTGCAACGATAGCCAAAAATAACAATAAAAAATTTTTGTTTAGTTTAGCACGCTTTTTTAAAAGACTTGGCAGGACCCATATCAGTAATACGGTTGAAACAAAAAAACGTAGAACAAGAAAACTTGAGACATTCAAATCATTGATTGAAAATTTTACTACTGTGGGAAGAATACCCCATAAAACAATAGAAAGTGAAGCAATAATGTAGTAGTACAAGTGTTCTTCCTTATTTACTGCAAATTTAATTAAGCAAACTTGATTGATGGCTTCTCTTTAATATCCAAACAAGCTCCAAGTATTTTTTGAAACTGCTCAGGAATAATAAAACCATCTTCGTCAGAATCAACATGCCGTTTCATCCACTCGCGGACAATATTATCTTGTTGATCTTGTGAATCAATTGTTATAAGCTCTTCGCCCAGTTCTCTCAATGAAAAATCAATTTTTTTGAAAGTTTCTTCTATTTTTTCAAAACTAATTCCGAGTTTCAAAGCGCTTATATTAAAAAGTCCGGTTTGCATACCAATATTAAAGAGAAAACTGCCTATCCATGAATCGTTATCAGAGTTTACAAGCCCACGCTTATTGTTTTTTTTAAATCCGCTCCTTCCGTACCAGAACAGTCTCTGTAAAACGATAAAAACAGACAATTCTTGAAATTCTGATAATGCTAGAATTAAGAGAGTATCTGTCGATAATTCTCCCAGCACATCTGTATGAAACTTCGATATCTTGACTCTGTAATCTTTTTGTGGAGATACTTTAAAATAACCGGCTCTATGTCCAATTTCATGAAAAACTGACGCAAGATAAATTGTTTCCTTGATATAGGGCTTTAATTTCTCGTGAGAAAATAATAGCGAATCATTTTTCAGAACTCTTTTTGCACAAGGGAAAATAACCTCATCAAAAACAAATGACCAAATATCAATAAATTCCATACCGAAATAATCACTAATCTCTGCTGAGCTTACTCCTAGAGCATCTGGGAAAAACATAAAAATATTATTGTTATCAGAAAGGCAGCCTTCTGCTTTAACTATATTCATTGCATAATGAAGTGGCCAACCTCCATTCCATAAATTATTGTCATAATTTTTATACCAATCCATTTTTTTCTTAAATGAAGTTTTTGTCTCTATCCAAAGCTTAACTCGTTCTTCTAAAATATTATCTCTAAATAAAATTGCTGAGGTATAATTTGGACGTCCCTTCGTTAAGTACAAAAGTGCGTCCAAAAAAATTATCGACTTACCAGCAAACAGCTGTGCACGCAACTCATTAAGAATGACTGTAGGCAAACTTGGAGTTACATTTTTTATCACTAGAGTCGCTTCTACTTCTTCTAAATCCATTTTAGCTTTCCACTTAATTATAATAAGAAGATTCGATATTTTTTAGCCTAAACATACTAAGCTCTTACAGAGTAAATAATTGTGGTCGATAAGATGAATATTTTGCCCGATCATTATCTTCTTCACTATCTTTTTTTGGGGTAGGCGGTTCGATAGACGAGCCTATCACCCTCTGAGTAGAGTATTTAGCTTTCAACATTGCATATTCCGACTCTAGCAAGAAATAGGGAGGGCAAATATTATCATCCTGATCTATAATTTTTAGTTCAGGTAATATTGCAAGAACTTGGTGAACAGTTCCAACTAATATACCAATCCATGCCCAATTATTTTCCCCCATTGCAGGCACTTCTTTATTTAAATCTAATAGTTGTGTATGTACTACACCCTCAGGAATAACTAGATTTTTCATTATAGCTTTATCCTTCACTCCATAATTCACAGATAAAACTAACTCGGCAATTTGTACTGCATAAAAGGCTGAAATCCAATTCCTATAGCTGTCGTCGTTTGACATTAATGTTATTGCAATGATGTGCTTAAATACATCTTGTGGAGATTTCATAAAGGATAACGCGATTTGTTGCGCAAGTCCCCCACCGCCAATGCGTCCAAAATTAGCATCAATTAATGCACATTGATCTGCTTCAACAATAAATTCAGTATGGAAATAGCCGTTTTTAAAGTTTGCTTTAGAGACAAGCGTTCGTAAAGCAGCCTGTGATTGAGCTAATACACGACTTGATAACTCATTATCAGCAGGGAAAAAGCAAGCTGACTCCGTATTGCCGATTTTGCCACGAGATGAGTAACCTAATAAATTTACATTACCATTAAAAACAAACCCCTCCAGACTGAAAAGTTTACCTGGTAGCATGGGTTGAATTATCCAATCGCCATTCCTCATTTTACTATCTCTACAGTCGTCTATATGTGATGTAATAGCTGAATATAAATTTTTCTTCGATAATATTGCCATCCCATATGCGCCCGCAGAACGGGTTGATTTTAGAACAACTTTTTCAAAAGAATCGGCTAAGTGTTGAAGTTCATCATCAGAAGGGAGCCTTGTAGAATTAAATACTAAAAAATTTGGACTATATTCAGGAATTAAACGCGCTACAGCGCCTTTATCTGTCAATGTTAAAATAGATTGATCTGGCCCTTTAACCCCAAGCTTATTTGCAAGTTCGCACGCTATCGGAAGACGACTGTCCAATAAAGTTATAACAGCAAAAATATTATCTATATTATTTTTAGTGATAATGGACTCAATGGCTTCGGAGGAGGTTGTATTCTTGCAAAGGTAAGAGTGACAATTTTTTAGTTGTTTTAAGGTATCACCTTGATAATTACCTTCTTGATAAATAAAAACAGGTTCAAACCCCATAGAAATAATTGCATCCGCAGTATATTTGGCACCTACATCCGAAGTCTCTATGACTAAAACTATTTCCATGATTTATTCCTTGGTTATCAAGGCCAAGATTCTAAATGCTCCAGTCCCCTATTGTCAATAGTTTTGCGCCAACCGTATAGGGCAATCGCATTAAAATTACTTGGCTCAATCGC
>JABEVJ010000212.1 GCA_013043985.1 Legionellales bacterium
ACAAGGACAAAAAAACCTCACAACCACCTGGTGTAAAATTAATGTGGCTAGGATTTCAGGTACTTACAACTGCCTCTATCATGTATAATAACATTTTTGTAACTAAAACTTAAGGCTAATTGTAAGATCTCAATCGCGGAGACTGTATATACTCAAAACACATGGGTTTTGAGTATATACCACAAGTACCAAAATTAGAACTCAATACTTAACCCTAGTTCTTTTCCTCACTTTCTTCTAAAGCTCGCATACTCAAACGCATTCTGCCTTGCTTGTCAATTTCAATCACTTTCACTCTAACAACCTGCCCTTCATGCAACTTGTCAGTTACCTGATTAACACGTTCATTAGAAATTTGTGAAATATGCACTAAGCCTTCCTTGCCTGGTAAAACAGAGACAAAAGCGCCAAAGTCCATTATCTTAACAACAGGCCCTTCATAAATGCCTCCGACTTCGACGTCAGCGACAATTCGATCAATCATTTGACGTGCTCTTTCGGCAGCTAATCCATCCACAGCCGCAATCTTGACAACACCATCATCGGTTACATCAATAGTAACACCTGTTTTTTCAATAATATCCCGAATCGTCACACCACCTTTACCAATCACATCGCGAATTTTATCTGGATGGATATTAAAAGTCGTAATACGTGGAGCATAAGCAGAAAGTTCTTCTCTTGTGCCAGCTAAAGCTGTTTGCATCAAACCAAGAATGTGCATACGCCCTTCTTTTGCTTGTTGTAAAGCAATTTGCATAATTTCTTTGGTGATACCTGCGATCTTAATATCCATTTGCAGTGCAGTAACACCTAATTCTGTTCCGGCAACCTTGAAATCCATGTCGCCAAGATGATCTTCATCACCCAGAATATCACTTAAAACAGCAAAATTATCACCCTCTTTAATCAACCCCATAGCAATACCTGCAACAGGTGCTTTAATGGGTACGCCAGCATCCATTAGCGCCAAACTGGTACCGCAAACCGATGCCATCGAACTGGAGCCATTTGACTCGGTGATTTCAGAAACAACACGCAAGGTGTAGGCAAATTCTTCTTGTGAAGGTAATACAGCCTTAATTGCTCGTTTAGCTAAATTGCCATGACCTATTTCACGTCGTTTTGGTGAGCCGACCATTCCCACTTCACCCACACAATAGGGCGGGAAATTATAGTGCAGCATGAAGGTATCTTTGTAGTCACCGTCTAATGCGTCAATCAGCTGCGAGTCTTTACCTGTTCCTAATGTAGCAACTACAAGGGCTTGAGTTTCGCCGCGGGTAAACAAAGCCGAACCATGCGTGCGTTTTAATACACTGGTATCAATGGTAATAGGGCGAATCGTTTTATTATCTCGTCCATCAATGCGTGGCTGATTTACCAGACTGCGTCCGCGAACTATATCACTCTGAACAGCAGAAAATAATGACTCCAAGGCATTCTCACTGACAACCATATCGCCTTCGATTTCCGCCAGAATAGCGTCAAACACTCGTTGGCGCACTGCATCAATTGCCGCATAACGAGCTTGCTTTTCTTTGATGTTGTAGGCTTCTTCAAGTTCTTCGCGCGCTAAAGCTTCAACTTTTGTTTTTATCTCAGCATTATGAGTGTCAGGCTGCCAATTCCAGGATCCTGTGCCTACTTCTTTAGCAAATTCGTTGATAGCCTGAATCGCAGTTTGCATTTGTTCGTGGCCAAACATAACAGCACCTAACATGATATCCTCTGATAGCATTTTCGCTTCAGATTCCACCATTAAAATGGCATCATCTGTTCCAGCAACAACTAAATCAAGATGTGAACTTTTCAGCTCAGTTGATGTTGGATTCAATAAAAACCGGCCATCCTGATATCCAACACGGGCTGCCGCAAGTGTTCCCATTATTGGCATACCAGAAATAGCCAATGCTGCCGATGCTCCCAGCAAAGCAGGGATATCAGAAGGAACTTCTGGATTAAGCGAAACTACCATAGCAACAATCTGTGTTTCGTTATAAAAACCTTCAGGAAAAAGAGGTCTGATGGGACGGTCAATTAAACGTGAAATTAATGTTTCGCGCTCGGAAGGACGCCCCTCACGTTTAAAGTATCCACCTGGAATTCCACCTGCGGCATAGGCACGTTCCAGATAGTTGACAGTCAAAGGAAAAAAGTTCCGCGATCCGTCAGCTTCTTTTATACAAACAAAGGTCACTAAAACCTGGGTATCATCCATTGTCACTAAAACGCTCGTTGCTTGTTTGGCAATACGTCCGGTTTCCAAAGTAACGGTGTGAGCACCATACTGGAAAGTTTTTTTAACTGGGGTTGAATTATTCACGCTTATTCATCCTTAGCTTCATATCAGCTATTCATCAAGAAATTAGGGGGAGCACTTAACTTTTACAGTATTTTATACAAAACGCTGCAAATGACTCATGCAGAAGTGGATATACCCGCTGCCGCGTAACACGGTCAAATTATGCGCTATCATTGTAGCCCATAATTAAAGCGAATAAGATGTACAGAAGTTCAAACCTCACTGTTTTAGAAAATAGCTAAGTAAGAGATGATTTATTGGAAAGAGCGTAATACGGGGTAAAAAGATGGCTTTGTCCCCTGTATTACGCTTTTTTCATGAAATGCTCTCTTTTTTCCTCTTTTCTAAAGCAGTGAAATTTAATCCTATGTGCTTTTTTTCGCTAATACGAGCTACAATGATAGCGCACAATTTGACCGCATTACGCGACAGCAACGATGATATCTCTCGGGCAGTCTTGAAACTAGCCTCGAAGTTCAAGTTTCTCAAGCAATGCACGATAAACACTCAGACTGCCTCGCTTTAAGTAAGCTAATAAGCTACGTCGTTGGGAAACCAAACGCATCAAGCCGCGACGTGAGTGAACATCTTTGGGGTTGGCTTTAAAGTGCCCCTCCAGATCTTTGATACGAGCAGATATCAACGCAATCTGAACCTCAGTTGATCCAGTATCGCCTGCTTTGTGTTGATTCGATTCAATAATTTTCTTTTTTGTAGCCGCTAACAGCATCTCTAAACTCCTAAACGAAACTAATTTTAACCAGTTATACTCAAAACACATGAATTTTCGGGATTTATGACGCAGGCATTTTCCGCCAGGTTGAACGATTAAAATGAGGCAATAGTTATTCATATTGTCGCATTTTAATCGTTCAACCTGGCGGAAAAGGACAAGTCAGAAAACCGAAAACTCATGTGTTTTGAGTATAATAATGAAGCTCTGTATTGTACTTGAGCCTTTCTAAAATATCAACGTCCAGGTTCATCATTCCATAAATATTTATGCAATTGAATTTGCATTCGAACCGGAAGGTTGTCATTGACTATCCAATCTGCTAAATCACGTGCAGATAACTCCTTAAAGCTGGGTGAGAAAAGAACTTCCACTTTCTTAGTTAACTCAGTCTCTTCGATAAAATTTTTAGCCCATTCATAATCTGCTTTATGACAGAGCACAAATTTAATCTGATCCTGTGGTAATAAGTGAATAAAGTTATTATAGTCATTTCGCTCCACTTCACCTGAGCCCGGTGTTTTGATGTCAATTACTTTGACAACTCGCGGATCAACTTGCGCCACATTAATTGCACCACTCGTTTCAAGTGACACCTCAAAACCCTTATCACAGAGTGCCGTCAATAAAGGCAAACAGTTTTTTTGCGCAAGTGGTTCGCCCCCTGTCACAGTGACATAACGAGGATTGAATGCTTCTACTTGCTGAAGAATATCAGAAATAGCCATCATATGACCTCCCGAAAATGCATACGCTGAATCGCAATATCCACATCGCAGAGGGCATCCTGTCAATCTGACAAAAACGGTAGGCATACCTACGGTACGTGTTTCACCTTGCAGTGAGGTAAAAATTTCAGTAATACGAAGCATTAATTCATTCATTTAATATATAATCGTTGTCGCAGTCGCGTTGTGAAAATGACCGCAAATGTGGAAAAACGCTCGTCATTGCGAGGAGGTTACGACGAAGCAATGACGATCTTTTAAAACTCCATGCTTAAATCTTAATTTCCGCTCCGTTGTATTTCCTCAAGCTGCTGTTGAGCCATTTGTGCAGAGGGTGTGCCAGGATAGGCTCTGATCACTGCATTAAACTGAGTCTTCGCCTGTTTCCATTTCGATTGCGAAGATTCAATCATACCATCTTTTAACATCGCATCAGACACTTTAGCTGATTGTGGAAACTGATTGATAACAACATTAAATTGAGCTTGTGCCTGTGTCAGGTTCCCACTGATCAATGCCATCTCGCCAAGCGAGTAATGAGAATCAGCTGCGTACTGACCTTTTGGATAGGCTTGCAAGTAGGTCTGCAATTGTACAGAAGCTTGCGTATATTGTTTAGCTACCATCAAATCATAAGCCTTTTGATAAAGCTCTGTTTCTGTTGGAGCCGGAATTGGTGCTGCAACAGCATTGGTTGTAGGCTGAGCTGGCGTTGCCGCTGTCACTGTCGCACCAGAACTGGCCGTTTCCGATGGCGCAGCCGTGGCTGTCACAAGTGATTGTGTCAAACCTGTAGCGGGTGCCGCACTATCTCCTGTTTGGGGTATGGCGGGTGTTTGAGGTGTTGCTGGATCACTTGCATCGGCCGTTGTCTGCGATATCGATGAGGAAGTCGTACTTACTGTTGCCGGAAACTTCCCACCTGATAATTGGCTAACTTCAGACTGTAGTTGGGCAATTGTGTGAGCCTGCACCTCTAACTGTCCTCGTAAATCCTGTACTTGTTGCTGCAACATCGCAATCCGATTACCGGTATCGAGTGGATTTGCAGGAGCAGATGCATTTAAATCTTCTCCTGTAACAAGGGCTTGTTCAGGCGTTTGTGTCGTTGCAGAGGCATTTAATGGCGCTGGCGCAGGCACAGAGGATGACGCAGTCTTTGTAACGTTCATTGTAGTTGAATGCCCCTGAATGATAGGAGCATTTGCCAATGATACACCAACAGGCATGGTAAGAACAGCAATACCTGTCGCCAAAATATACTCAAAACGATTGAGTTTTTTGTTACTTTTCATACGATTATTTACTCATGTAAACAAGATCAACACGTCTGTCAGCTTGATAAGCCGCCGCGCTATCTCCCAGCATAGCTGGACGTTCTTGCCCATAACTGACCGTGATAATTTGCTGGCTTGATACGCCTTGTAATTCAAGCTGTTGTGCAACTTGATCCGCTCGCCTCTGACCTAAACCAATATTGTACTCACGACTTCCAGTTGGATCGGTATTTCCTTCAAGACGAACCTTAGCTGTGGAGTGTGATTTCAGGTAATTAGCATTAGCTTGAATCAGGTAACTGTAATCTGGTTTGACAAAGGTTTTGTCATAATCAAAATAAATTGTATTTTTATCAACCCCTAAGGTTTTTGCCATATAATCGGCGTTAACAAATGGCTCATTTGTTCCTAAGCCTTCTGATTGCGCGCCAGCATAACCCGCTTCACCTGAATTTTTATTTGATGAACATGCCACCAAAAAAACACTTATCGTACTGATTGCCGCAATGCGTGATATTTGACCTAATTTCATTCTTATTCCCCTTTTAAAAAATCATTAATTCATAAACGGTGACCAAGCTGGTTCTTGTACATCACCTTGTTGATCAGGCAACTGCATGTTGACTGTACCATCCGTTGACACCATAGCCAAGACATTTTTACTCCCGGCCTTGCTCGCATAGACAACCATTTTGCCATTAGGTGCAAGACTTGGTGATTGATTCATACCACCTTTGGTCAGTAATTTTAAACTGTTCGTTTGTAAATTCAAGAGCGCAACATTAAATTGTCCACTCTGCCGATTGAGCAAAACAAGGCTTTTTGCATCAGGCGTAAAGGAAGCACTGGCATTATAGGTTCCATCAAAGGTCAAGCGTTGCGTTGCTTTTGTATTTAAATCAATTTCATAAATTTGTGGTGAGCCACCTCTGTCAGAAGTAAAGAGGATAGATTGACCATCTTTCGACCATGATGGTTCAGTGTTAATTGACCAATCGCTGGTGATTTGCACAAGCTTGCCTGAGGCTAGACTCAGGGTGTAAATATTAGGATTTGCACTTCCTCGTGATAAGGCAACAGCTAATTCTTTGCCATCAGGAGACCACTCCGGTGCACCGTTAATCCCATTGAAGCTGGTGATTAGACGCCGTTGGCCCGTGGCAACCGTTGAAACATAAATTTGAGGTAAGTAACTTTCAAACGATACATAAGAAATTTGTCGTCCATCAGGAGACCAGGCTGGAGACATAATCGGTTGTGAAGAAACCAGAATTGGCTGTGGATTATAACCATCTTCATCCGAGACCATGAGCTTATATTTAGGGGGTTGAGAGGTACTGCGCTGGACTAAGACGTAAGCCAGATGTGTTGAAAAAACACCCCGTACTCCAGTCAGCTTTTCATAAATGAGATCACTGATATGATGAGATACGCGTCGTAATTCATTTTGATTAACCGTGAACTCCTGCGAAAGCAATACATTATTAGGTGCTTGATCAAATAAGCTCACCAAACTGAAAGACACTTTATATTGCCCGCCCCCCAGAGATTTAATGCTTCCAACAACGAGATCATTTACATTTTTGGTTTGCCAATATTTCATGTCAACGCTGGTAGGCGATGTCGGATATTGATTAAAAGAACCATTAGAAATTACATTAAACTGACCGCTATTAGCCAAATCGTTATGAATAATCGTTGTAACATCAGTTGGGGCAAGTTGATTATCTTGTGCAAAAGGCACAACCGCAACAGGAATCGCTGAGGCAATACCTTGAGTTAACTCAATATTCAATACCGCGAATGCACTAGGTGCAAAAACACTTAAAACAACGATAAAAAAACTTAACACTAATTTACGCATAATGACCTCTTATTACTTAATAACTGCGTTGGGCTGTACTTTCAAATTGATATCCTGCATTTGTTTAAATAAACTTGGATCGGATGGCACAGGCAAAGGTGATGCTCGATAAACAGCTGTGATAGCAGATCGATCCAAAATAGAATCACCGCTGCTTTGTTTGATTGTCACGTTGCTTACCACGCCCCCAGCTGCTAATTTGATTTCCAAAATGCAGTAAAGCGAAGGATTAATATTGGGTGGAATAATCCATTCCTGTCCAATCGCTTGACGAATTAACTCCGTATATTTAGCTAATTGACTATTAATTTGCTGTTGTTTCGCTTCGTCAAGTTGTGTCGCCTGTTGAGTCAATTGTTGCTGCAAGCTTTTTTCTGCAGCAAGCTGTAATTGTTTTTGCTCATTCACTTTTTGCTGCTGTTTGACTGCTGCTTGCTGAGCGCTTTTCTGAATCGTATCCAACTGTTTTTGTGCGGCTTGTTGTTGCTGTTTTATGGCAGCTAACTGCGCTTGCTGTTGTTTCATAGCCGCATCTTGCTGCACTTTCAGTTTTGCCAGCGCTTTTTCCTGCTGCGCTTTCAATTGAGCGGCTTTCGCTGCTTGCTTGTTCAATGCCGCCAATTTAGCCTGTTCTGCCGCTTGATTTTTGCTTTGTTGATTCTTCAACATCGACATTTCTTGTTCAACTTGAGCCTGGTTAACTGATACTGCTTGTACAATTTTATCTGATTGCTGCAAATTAAGCGTAGTTGGCGGCTTATTCGGTGGAGCGAGTACGATCGTCACGATCAGTGCGCCAAATAAAAATGCATGAAAAATAAGCGATAAGCTGAATGATTTACGTATTGGTAAGACTTCCATATTTATGAAACTGTATTGTCAGGTTGTTGTGTCATAAGGCCAATATTACTGACCCCTGCCTGTTGTAAAATAGCCATTGCACTGACTACATTACCATAGTTTGCGTCTTTGTCGCCCTTTACTAAGACTTGACGCTGTTTGCCTTGCTGCTCTGCAAGCTGTAACTCTGCTGCAACGCGTACAGCAAGCTGCTGAGCGGACATCGGTATGGTCGGTGTTGCAGAGTCGTTCAAATACAGACTACCCTGCTTATCAACCGTGATAATTAATGGCACTTGATCTTGATTATCAAGCACCTTTGCTTTTGCCGTCGCCATATTGACATTAACACCTTGCGTCAGCAATGGGGCAGTAATCATGAAAATAACCAGCAGCACTAACATCACATCTATATAGGGAACAACATTAATCTCAGCAACTAAACGATTAGTCCGTTTTTTTAACGTCAGACGGTTAGGCATATTCTTCCTCATCTTCAAGTGCAGGATCAACAGCATGACGAGCTTGCGGTACTTTTTTATTAACGTGTCCAGCTTGTAATTGACGTGCCGCTATCGCCAAAAATTCCTCGCGAAAAATGGCATATTGATTCCCTATTCGATTAACCGTATTAGTAAATCGGTTATAAGCAATCAGTGCTGGAATTGCTGCAAACAAACCCATGGCGGTCGCAATAAGCGCTTCAGAAATTCCGGGCGCAACCATAGGCATAGTAGCTTGCTGTACAGCACTCAAAGCCTGAAATGACATCATAATACCCCATACGGTACCAAACAGACCGATATAAGGGCTTGTGGAACCAATTGTCGCTAAAATAGACAATTGATTTTCTAGCTTATCCAGCTCCCGAGACTCTGCAATCGCGATAGCCCGCTCAACACCACTGATTGAAGCATCAATACTGCTTCCCATTTTTTTATAGCGTATAAGTTCTTTAAAACCTGCTTGAAATAAAAGCGCGGCGCCATTCAACGGCGTTTTTATTTTACGGTTGGTCAAAATACCGTGAATATGAGTTAGATCATCAGTATCTGCAAATTTTTCCTGAAAAAGCTGAAACTGCTTTTTGGCCTGTCTCAGATAGCTTCCCCGATGAAAGATAACCGCCCAGGAAATAACAGAAGCAATCAACAGAATCAGCATAACCAGTTTAACCACTGGACTGGCATTTAAAAAGTAACCGAGCATCGAATTATTTATTCCCACGTAAGGAGACTCCATCTTGAACAAAAACTTGCCTATTCTAGCACATACTGCACGCGGTCACAAACTGAAATTTTGGTGCACAGCTTGCTATTAGATTGGCTTGTTCGTGTTGTGAAAAAAGTGAGACATTAGTTACTCTAAGGTGAGCTTTTTTCACAACACGAACAAGCCAAGATGATGGCAAGATGGGATGCCAAAACTTCAGTTTGTGGCCACGCGCAGTATAATACTGCGATAAGATAAAAAGTCCTTTGACACAAAAAAAAGTAGTGGTATACTCTCGGCTCTTCCGGAGAGATGGCCGAGCGGCTGAAGGCGCTCCCCTGCTAAGGGAGTATGGGGCTATAAACCCCATCGAGGGTTCGAATCCCTCTCTCTCCGCCATATTTTTAATATCAAAACCATCTCCTCTAATAAAACGAGTGTCTGTCAAAGGGTATACTTAACACACATGAGCATATTAAACTTGAATTATGGCTACTTTTCCCTATACTACAAAATAGCCTTGGCCAATTTGTAGTATAGGGAAAAATAGCCATGTTACGTTATCTCCAAAAGTATCTTCTTCAAGATTTAAAAACCAAGATGGTTTTTGTCGGCGGCCCCCGCCAAGTAGGGAAAACGACGTTAACCCGCTCGCTATTTTCATATTATAAGACTGCATGTCAATATTTTAATTGGGATAACGATGAAGAAAGAGGTGCGATTCTGAAAAAACAGTGGCGTAAAGATAGCCCACTGATTATTTTTGATGAGCTGCATAAATACCCTCGATGGAAACAATGGATCAAAGGGGTCTACGATGTAAAGCCAGAGGAGCAAGAATACCTAGTCACTGGCTCTGCGCGCTTAGATATTTATAAAAAAGGCGGCGATTCGCTGCTTGGACGCTACCATTATTGGCGCTTGCATCCATTAACGTTAGATGAGCTACCCGAGGGCATTTCCCCGGAGGAAGGTTTTGAGCGATTATTAACGCTAGGTGGGTTTCCTGAGCCCTTTTTACAAGCAGATGAAAGAGAGGCAAGACGTTGGCGGCGTGAGCGGTTTGATCGCGTTTTGCATGAAGATATCAGAGATTTAGAGGATATACGTAATATTCAATTATTGCAGCTATTTGTGGATGCATTACGTGAACGAGCAGGAAGTTTAATTACCTTATCTAATTTGGCAACTGATTTACAAATTTCACCAAAAACAGCCAAAACATGGTTATCTTTATTGGAACGCATGTACCTTGGTTTTGCCATTTATCCTTACAAAACAGCTAGTGCCCGCAGCATTATCAAACCTCCTAAATTTTATTTTTATGATAATGCGGATACTGTCAATGAGCCAGGTGTGCGTTTAGAAAATTTAGTGGCGACCACCTTATTAAAACGATTGCAATTTATCGAAGATTATTATGGGTATCGTTGTAATTTACATTATATTCGGGACAAAGAAGGGAGAGAAGTTGATTTTGCAACGGTGATTGATAATAAGCTTGATCAATTAATCGAGGTAAAATACAGTGATGCTGGTATTTCAAAGAGCTTGCAATATTACACGGATAAACTCCAGCCCAAACAGGCTGTACAAATTGTTGCAACATTAAAACATGCTTATGATAAAAATGGCATTCGTGTCACAAACCCCATCGAGTTCTTTAAAAATCCTCCTTGGGAGATAGAATAAATAGGGTCTGTTGACAATTGGTTCTTTGAAGCGAAAAAAGAGAGAATCGAGGAAAAATTGGTTCTTGTTTGAGGCGAATAGCAAGCTATTTAACGAA
>JABEVJ010000213.1 GCA_013043985.1 Legionellales bacterium
ATATATCAGATTGTGGATTATCAAATATAACTAATCTAATTGATTTAATATATGAAAAAGCAAAACAATTAGAGAAAGTGAAAATAATTAAAATAAGTGATATTAAATATTTTTTCATGCTAATTGCTCCATTTTTTTATTATTTTTTTGTATAAAGTAAAACGAAGTTATAATAACGCTATATAATAAATATACAAAACCAGATTGTATTGTTACATCTTGATATATAATTTCTTGAAAGACAGCTGTTAAGGCTGGGCAAAAACTCATAATAATGGCATTTTGCTCAGAGGTGATTTTTTCCAAGGCTTTTTGGGAAAAATAGAGCGGAATGATCATGCTTATGAATGCAAGAAGAATAATGCTGGATAAGCTTTCAAAGCTAAAATATTTTGTCAAATCATTGAATGGAAGAAAAGCAAAAGCAAGTGGAATTGTTAAATAAAAACGGATGGCCAAAATTTTCGAGGCAGAAAGCTGCATTGTCTTGATGATGGTTTGGCTTTGTTTAAAATAAACAAAGGCACTTGTTCCACTGATTAAGGAACAAAATAAACCAAATAGGATTTTTTCTGAAAATGTATTATTGAGCGCGAAACAAATATTTACTATAATAAGACTCACAATACAGAGACCACAGTAAAATTTTACCCCATTTTTTTGCCAGTCTTGCCATCCAAGTGATAAAAAACCCAGAGCTCCTAGCCATGAAAAATAAAGAAACCCATGCAGTGATGCACCGATAATTCCGGGTGCGATCATTGCACCTGCTCGCATGACAAAAACTGATATCATCATAGCAAGCCATAATTTTTTATGTTTCCAGCAGGTGTTATAGATGCTTTTTAAATTATTTAAATTAACAAAGTTAAAGTAACAAACGGCAATGATGGTTGTCATGAAAAGTGATAACATAGCCGGAATAGTGGCATCAAGATGCTGCACAAAAAGCATGGAAAACGCTGTCATAAAAACAAATATAACACTATAAATCATTTCATTTCTCCTTTAGAAATAAATAAAAAACATTCAAAACTGCTTTTTTTTAGATCAAAGCCCTAACCTCCATTTTTTTCATATTATTTTTAAACAGATAATAACTCCCTATAATGATGCTATAAAGCAGGTAAGTTCCACCCTGCACAATTGATACATCGCCAAAAGTAAACTCCTGAACGATGGCTGTAGCAACAGGGCACAAACTTGAAATAATGGCATGTTGTTCTGCACTGATTTTTTCAAGCGCTTTTTGTGCAAAATAAAGAGGAATAATCATACTTAAAAACGCTAAAATAGTCAGGCTGGTAAAATTATTGATTGTGAAATTTTTTGAAATCCCTGGTTGAAATAAAATAGGTAATGAAAAAAGAATTGTTAGGTAAAATCTCACAGCTAATATCTGTGTTGCTGAAAGCTTTATCATTTTAAGCAATTGTTGACTTTGCTTAAAATAAATAAAAGCACTGGTTCCCCCCATTAAAGCTATCCCTATTCCCAATAAATCTTTCTGAGAAAAGGAAATATTCATCGCATAAATTAGATTTCCAATAATTAGTAGCAAAATTAACATGGCACAACAAAATTCCACCCTTTTTTTCTTCCAGTCTTGCAAACTTAATGAAGAAAAGGCTACCATTCCTCGCCACGCAAAATATAAAAAAGCATATAACGATGCGCCTATTAAACCTGGAGCTGTCATTGCACAGACCCACATTGCCAGCACAGTCACCATGGTAATCAACCATAATTTTTTCTGCCCCCAACAGGCTTGATACATTGCTTTTAATTTATTGATATTAACTAAATTAAAATAGATTAACGCGATAAAAGACGTTACCAGCAACGAGAAAAATGGCGGTATGGTAAGCGATAATTTTTGAACAAACACAATCGAGATGGCTGATACCATCACAAATATAAAACTGTATATCATGCGGCTTCCCCTATTTTCTCAATTTGTTTTTGAGCAATATAAAACCACAAAATAACTATGCTATATAATAAATAAACAAAACCTGATTGTATCGTGACATCATGAAATATAATTTCCTGAAAGATGGCGGTTAAAGCTGGACAAAAACTCATAATAATAGCATTCTGTTCTGAAGTAATTTTTTCTAATGCTTTTTGGGAAAAATATAAGGGAATAATCATGCTGATAAATGCAAGCAAAACAATACTGAATAAATTTTCATAGCTGAAGTAATGTGTCAAGCTATTGAACGGAAGAAAGGCAAAAGCAAGTGGGATTGTTAAGTAAAATCGGACAGCCAAAATTTTTGAGGCGGAAAGCTGCATGGTTTTAATGATGGTTTGACTTTGTTTAAAATACACAAAAGCACTTGTTCCACTAATTAAGGAACAAAGCAAACCAAATAGAACCTTTTCTGAGAAGGTATTATTAAGTGCAAAACAAATATTTACTATGATCAGACCAACGATGCATAGGCCACAATAAAATTTCATATAATTTTTTTGCCAGTCTTGCCATCCAAGTGATAAAAATCCAAGTGCGCCTAACCACGAAAAATAGAGGAATCCATGCAGCGATGCTCCGATTATACCAGGCGCAATCATGGCACCTGCTTGCATGACCAAAACCGATAGCATCATGGCAAACCATAATTTTTTATGCTTCCAACATGTGCTGTATATACTCTTTAAGTTATTTAAATTAACTAAGTTAAAATATAAAATAGCAATGGTCGTTGTCACTAAAAGTGTCAACATAGCAGGGATAGTGGCATCAAGATGCTGAATAAAAAGCATTGAAAATGCCGTTATTAAAATAAAAATTAAACTGTAGATCATTTCCTAATCTCCTTTAATCCTAAATTCTGCCTCTTTTTCAAACAACGCAACATAAAAAGAATAATGATTTTGTGTTACTTCACTCAAAGGGTGCAAATGAGACGCCCAGTCTTTTCCATTCATTTTCCAATAAGGACGATCTTCACCAAAATAAGGTACCGATTTTTTTGCCCGAATCAGATCAATCACATTCTCAGGCACGAAGTCCTCACTTGCATATTCAATTAGCCTGTCAATATATTCTGTTGTATAAAGTAAAAAATAATGATTTTTTCCTGATTTACTTTTTATTAAATAGCTGCCATTCATGTCCAGAAGGTACAATTCTTTCATATCCAATTGCTTCAAGGTGTTATAAAAATAAGTAGCAGCTTGCAGATCATTAAAAACAGGTTGTTCTTCGGCCAGCAATTCCATGGTTTTTTTACTTAAATCACTAAAATACTGTCGTTTTAATCTGATAATGGTATTGGCCAGTTTTTGCGGCAAATCAGGTTCATCTTTCTGAAGAAACTGATCAATCAAGCCATTATTAAAGGCATTAACTGCCAGGGTGTGACTTCCTTTGCCTGTTAGCAAAATTTTCTTGAATGGTTTGTCTCGTAATGCTTGTAATAAAGTTAATCCATCTATTTCTGGCATTTCATAGTCAACAATGATGATACTGATATCTTTTACCCTCTCAGGTAGGGATTGAATAGCAAGCATATTTTTGATATTTACTAAGACAGGTTTATTATACGTGCCATCCCAGAATCCTGCTGGATCATCCATCTCAAGCCATCGCGCATCAGAAATGCTTGGTTGGTAGGCGAGTAAGGTTTCTAATGCTTTTTTGGCATTTGTTTCATTTTTCATCGGGCTGGAAAGCGCAAATCGCAGGTTGTCAAACATGGCAGGGTGATCGTCTATCAGCATGATTTCTGTGGGGAAGTAACAACAGGGCAGGGTCAAATGATTGAATGATGACATAATGTCTTTAACTCCTTTTAAGGTGCAGGCTAAGTTATAATCGATTAATGGCTTCGCGCAAGTCAGTAAGAGCTTTAATACTATGGTTGAGCATATTAGGGATCATGTGCAGCATTTCTGCTGGTAATTCACCACCGCGAAATTCTTTGGGTAAGGCTGAGTAAGATTCGGTAAATATGGGCAAGGCATGACCTATACCCTGGAGGAAACTGTTGATGATACACACACAGTTACGCATAATATGTTTTATCGGGATAAGTTCTTGCGTTTCATCAGTAAGATCACCAAAAATCAGGCGATCTAACGTACAGTTAAAATACTCACATAAAGGCAGTAAAGTATTTATCTGTGGGTTATCTATCATGCCAGTAATTAAGCGATGTAACACAGGTTG
>JABEVJ010000214.1 GCA_013043985.1 Legionellales bacterium
AACTCCTCGCAATGACGAGCGTTTTTCCATATTTACTATCATTTCCACATTACGTGACAGCTACAAATTATGTGTCGATACCTCAGAGTATATACCCATTGCATCGCAGAGGAAATTGAATTAATTATGATTGCGACTTTGCAAAAGCGAAGCTAGAGAAGCATATTCCACAAAGCTGAAAGCTCAATAAGTCCTTTTTGCTTTGCTTTATTAAAGATGCTTTCTTTAGAGTTGCATTCCCATTTATTTTTGATGTTATTAAGATGAAAGATTACTGTTCTTTCAGTTATATCGAGAACTTGAGCACTGGTCTTGGTGGATTTTCCCTGTAAAAAATAATAGAGTATCTCCAATTCCCTGCTCGATAACTCGCTCTCGATATTAAAAAATATGCGTTTATCAACGGCAATTTTTATATTATCGCGATAACGACTGTTGGTTGAGAACACAGTATGAACAACGTCTTCAAAATTGAGTAGTTGTGTCAATGCAAGCACACCATGAACTTTCCCTAACTCATCTTTTAGCGGCAATTTTTGTGTCAAAGCATAGATTTCGTTTCCGGTATGGGTACAAGTAGCATCGAGTTGATAATAAATCTTTTCTCGCATTGCATCCAAATCATGTGCATTATAGGCATCGGCATATTTTGCAAAGTGAAGTTCGGTATCGAGTTTAGTTATCACTTCTTCCTGTGCTCGTTCGTGCCTAAGCAAGCAAGTGAAATTGGTATAAGAATAGCATAAGTTTTTGTCTTTAATGTACACAAGATCCGGTGAGTATTCAAAAATACTTTGTATATGTGAGATTAATCGTTGTGGTATCATATAGCAACCATCATATAATGTAGTTTACATTTTCTTTCGGGATTCATCTAAAACGACTCGCTGTTGCTAACACTTTTGACTATTTTACACCAAATTGCTCAGGAAAAAATTAAGTCATCAAGGATGTAAGTATGAATATATTTAAAGTACTCTATCTGAATTATCGGCGCAGACAAAGGCGCAGCAGGCTTTTTCAGCGTAGTACGATACTGGAAATGTTTAAAGGCCGTAATAAACCTCCTGTTGAATTGCCAAGCTCAGTAATGACGTCTTTTCAGAAAAATGCGCAACTTGATTTTGACACACTTGCGCTGGAATTTGAGACCAGTGCTACCGGATTAAGCGAGCAGGAGGTAGCTGATAAACTTAAGATAGCAGGGATCAATGAAGTTGCTTTAGCGAAACCTACAAGATGGTGGACACATCTATGGCACTGCTATAAGAATCCTTTCAATCTATTATTGTCTGTGTTAGCAGTGCTTTCTTTTTATACGGGTGATCAAAAGGGTACAATTGTCATATTGACTATGGTGTTTCTCTCAACATCAATGAGATTCTGGCAAGAAATGAGAGCGAATCAAGCTGCAGAAAAATTACAAGCTTTGGTAAGTAACACAGTAACGGTATTACGAAAGAACGTATCTAGTTCAGAGAAATTACCTCTTTTAAAATTTGAAGAAACGGATTTTCGTCAAAATCTCAATAAAATAGAAGTTCCAATCAAACACATTGTTCCAGGTGAGATTGTGTTTCTTTCAGCCGGAGACATGATTCCAGCTGATTTGCGTCTATTATGGGCTAAAGATCTTTTTATTAATCAGGCTGCAATGACGGGTGAGGCCTTACCAGTAGAAAAATTTGCACATCAAAAAAATATAAATATACAAAATCCCTTCGAATTAGACAATATTTTGTTTATGGGAACTAACGTTGTCAGTGGATCAGCTATAGCAATGGCATTAAATACTGGAAATCAAACTTATCTAGGAGTATTAGCGCAACATGTCTCACGCGCAGAACCAACGCCAACTGGATTTCAAAAGGGTGTGAATAACGTAAGCTGGCTTATGATTCGATTTATGTTGGTAATGACTCCTATCGTATTTTTATTGAATGGATTTACCAAGGGCGATTGGTTGCAGGCTTTCTTATTTTCAGTTTCAATTGCTGTTGGATTAACGCCGGAAATGCTACCTATGATTGTCACATCCACTCTTGCTAAGGGTGCTGTGAGCTTATCACGCAAAAAAGTCATCGTAAAACGTCTCGATGCAATTCAAAACCTGGGCGCAATGAATATCCTTTGTGCAGATAAAACTGGCACGTTGACACAAGATAAAATTTTTCTCGATCGTTATATCGATATTTTTGGGGAAGAATCGCTGCAAGTATTGGAGTTTGCTTATCTTAATAGTGTTCATCAAACGGGATTAAAAAATTTATTAGATCGGGCTGTGTTAGAGCATGTGGAGGTGCACGTTGACCTTGCCAAAGGAAAATTTCGAAAAGTAGATGAAATTCCCTTTGATTTTCAGCGTCGCAGGATGTCAGTGGTGGTTGCACACAATGGTGATGATCCTATTTTGATTTGCAAAGGTGCTTTAGAAGAGGTTCTCAAAGTATGTACAACGGTGCAGGCAGGTAATACCGTAGAGCCGCTGACAGAGTCAATAATGACGCAAATTTCAAGAATTACTGCAGAATTGAATGACGATGGTTTACGTATTGTGGCGGTAGCTATAAAAAATATATCTGCTAAAAAACCAAGTTATGACCTGGATGATGAGTCGAATTTAACTCTTCTTGGCTATATTGCTTTTTTGGATCCACCTAAAGAGTCTACAGTCGCAGCTTTGCAGGCATTAAATGCTCATGGCATATTGGTAAAAATTCTTACCGGAGATAATGAACGAGTCACAAGAAAGATTTGTCGAGAAGTGGGTATCGACACTGATGTAGGAGGAATTGTACTTGGTTCTGATATTGAATTTATGACCGATGAAGAGCTGACTTTACAAGCAAAAACCGCTAATGTATTCGCCAAATTAACACCTCTTCATAAAGAACGTATTGTCCGCATATTACGAGCTGATGATAATGTGGTCGGTTTTATTGGTGATGGCATAAATGATGCTCCCGCTTTGCGCGCAGCTGATATTGGTATTTCAGTTGATACAGCCGTTGATATTGCAAAAGAAGCGGCTGATATTATTTTACTGGAAAAAAGTTTAATGGTGCTTGAGCGTGCTGTTGTTGAAGGGCGCAAAACATTTGCCAATATGCTGAAATACATCAAAATGACAGCCAGCTCAAATTTTGGCAATGTATTTTCGGTCTTGGTAGCGGGAGCCTTCCTGCCTTTTTTACCTATGCTGCCATTACAATTATTAGTACAAAATCTTTTATATGATATTTCACAGCTCAGCATTCCTTTTGACAATGTTGATCCAGAATTATTAAAAACTCCGCAACATTGGCATCCTAATCGAATCGGTTGGTTTATGGTTTATTTTGGTCCGATTAGTTCTATATTTGATATCTTGACGTTCATATTATTATGGTTTTATTTTGGAGCAAATTCTGTTGCCCATCAGACTTTTTTCCAATCAGGCTGGTTCGTGGAGGGTTTATTATCACAAACATTGATTGTGCATATGATAAGAACGAGGAAAATTCCCTTTATTCAAAGTCGTGCATCGTGGCCTGTTCTGCTAACGACAATAGGTGTTGTGATCGTCGGTGTAATTATACCGATGAGTCAATTTGCCCCAGCCTTTAAAATGCAAGCCTTACCGTTAAGTTATTTTCCGTTTTTATTGGTAATTTTGATTGCATATATGGTTTTAACTCAATGGATGAAGGGTTTTTATGTTAAACGCTTTAATTGGCAGTAATCCGAACTTATTATTTTGTCTTTACTGTTCTAATACTGTCTGCACCTGCAGGAGGCCATTCCTCATATTGCGGTAGCGTATCGGTTATCTCATACCAGGGTGCCTTTGAACCTACATTTTATTCCTTTGGTGGTCTAAGATTCCACTGCAGACAATTCCAGACATCAGATGATAGGTTTTTTTCAAAAACACATAATGCACCCGTTGAAATTTTAATACTATGTTGCGCAGTGAAGTCTGTAAAATTGCCAGTTAAATAAGGTGCGAAGCGAGCAATGCCATTACTAGTGACCACTAAAATAGTTTTTCCGGCATACTCTTCAGTTAGCTTCACCGAAAAATCTTGCCAATTTGTAATGATAGTTTGCGGGTCGACTTTCCACCCATTTGGCACTGTTGCGTTGGCTTCCCAGGCCTGAAGGGCTTCTGCTCCAAGCCGAGCAACAACTTTATCTTCAGGTTGGTTTTCATCAGGCCCATAATCAATTTCATTAAAGATCGACAGGGTTTTAATGAGCACATGGGTTTGCATTGCATTCTGAGCTTGTTCTGCTGTTTGTATGGCGCGTTTTAACTTTGAAGTAAAAATAACATCGGGGATCAGGTTATTTTGCTTTAGGTAAGTGCCTAACAGGCGACCTTGTATTAAACCACTCTCAACTAATGGCAGATCGGTAGTACCAACACGTTTTACGATATCACCGGGTCCAAAAGTATTGCCGTGACGGGCTATTAATAATCGTGTGCTCATAGCTGTCCCGCCACCTCTGCTTTATATTGTAAAGATGGTAATAATTCGCCATGTTTAGCAATCAACTCTTCTGCACGAACAACATCCTCAGGGCTATCAACACCTGACATATTAGCATACCCTTTGAAATCTACTGGCACACAACGAATAGTGTAGCCATTTTCCAATAGGCGTAATTGTTCAAGTCCTTCTAGTTTCTCAAACTTGCTCTCAGGTAAGTTAATGTAATTATTTAGCATGTCTAACGAATAACCATACAATCCAATATGTCGAAAAATTGGGCTTTTATCGCTTTTTTTGCGTAAATCATCTTCCTTGCGCATAGCGGGAATGATGTTTTTGCTAAACCAAAAAGCATTACCCGTTTCTTCATCAAAAACAGCCGTAGTTCCACTAAATGGAGTTGTCAGTTTATTGCGTCGCAGCTTGTCCAATTGCTCCCATGTTAATTGCGTAACTGGCGTGACGGCATCGCAAGGTGATGCAGCAAAAGCTTCAATCATAGCTCGTAAAAAATCAGGCGGGGTTAATGGTGCATCGCCCTGCATATTTAGAATAAAATCTGGCTTATCTTTCATCTGGCGCACGGCTTCTGCGACACGGTCAGTGCCAGTAGGAGATTCCGGTGGCGTCATTACGGATGGAACACCAATTTCACGACAATGCTGAGTAATTCGATCATCATCGGTTGCAACGATTACGGAGACATTTTGCAAACCTTCAGCCGCCGCTTGGGATAGTCTCACTACGCGTTGTAACATGCTTTGACCTGCGATCATTGCCAAGGGTTTTCCTGGTAATCGAGTTGATGCATAGCGAGCTGGGATAATAATAGCTGTTTTCATAGTGAAATTTCCGAAGTTAAAATGAAAGACTGCATTTTGACATACGTCAAAATATTTGTCTATTACATAGGTAATCATTTGGATTTTGAAGAAAGAAACAGCAATATGTGGAATATGGCTTGACGAAGTGCTTAGACGGGGCTAATCTCTCTGTCAAGTGCGGTGGGTATATAGTCTCCGCGATAGAGATCGCGAGTTCTAATATAAATATTTTTTAGCGCTCGATGTCATGCCAGCGCAGGCTGGCATCCAGGGATAAAAGCTGGATGCCAGCCTGCGCTGGCATGACATTGAGCGTACAAATACATAGTGCAAATCCCGTAATCTCAATCGCGGAGACTAGTATATATGTACGCAGTAAGGAAAAAATGGAATGAGTGACGTTATATTAACGATTAACTCGGGCTCTTCCAGTATTAAATTTTCTATTTTTAATTGCGAGAAAGAATTAATTTTGCTCTATCATGGTGGGATTGATGGCATTTTTGATTCACCATGTTTAAATCTGTTTAATGCAAACCATAAACAAATTCTGACGCAAGCTGTTTCGGCTAAAGGACACGAAGCGGGATTGAAAGCTTTTTTTAATTGGTTTGAGTGCTTATCTGAGCCTTTGACATTAAAAGCAGTCGGGCATCGCGTTGTTCATGGCGGGATGTATTTTCTTCAGCCAACGTTAGTGACTGAAACAGTCATGAAAAAGCTGGCAAGTTTGATTCCCCTCGCGCCATTGCATCAACCTCATAATCTTGAAGCCATCAAAATTATTCAAAAGACTTATCCTGAACTACCCCAAGTTGCCTGCTTTGATACGACATTTCATCGTACACAAGAAAAATTGGCAACGTTGTTTGCTATTCCAAGATACCTCACAGAAGAGGGGGTCATTCGCTACGGATTTCATGGTATTTCCTATGAATACATTGCCTCTGTCATGGCTCAGCATATTGGAGAAAAGGCTAATCATTGTGTGATAGCGGCACATTTAGGAAATGGCTCAAGTATGTGTGCGATGTATCAAGGTAAAAGCGTTGCGACCTCGATGGGTTTTACGGCTCTGGATGGATTGATGATGGGAGCTCGTTGTGGTCGTATTGATCCGGGTGTATTACTCTATCTCATTCAGGAAAAAAACTATTCGGGTAAGCAACTGGAACATTTACTTTATAACGAGTCAGGTTTATTGGGTGTTTCAACCATCAGTCATGACATGCGCATATTACTGACGAGTCCTGATCCGAAAGCAAAAGAAGCTGTTGATTTATTTTGTTATCGAGCCGCTCTTGAGGCAGGCTCATTGTCCGTGGCACTCGGTGGGTGTGATGCACTGATCTTTACCGGAGGCATTGGCGAGAATGCTGTACGGGTTCGGCAGCAAATTTGTCAGCGGTTAAGCTGGCTGGGTGTTAAGATAAATGAGAAAACCAATCAAAACAACGCCGTTATTATCAGTGAAGATGATTCTAAAATCTTGGTCAGCGTTATTCCAACGAATGAAGAATATATGATTGCGAAACATACGCAAATGATTATCGAGAGGTAAACGAAGATTCTCCCCTCACTACGTGCCGCGACTTGTTCGCGGCATCCAGTGGAATGCTCGATATCAGTATGACAGCTTGGATACCGCGGACAAGCCGTGGTACGTAGAGAGAGTAAAACGAAATAGCGGTGGATTGATATGAAGAAACATAAACAGATAAGCAAAAATAAACCTCTATCAAAACGGGATGTGGAAAATGATCTGAAATCGATGCCTCTCGCTGAGCTAGAAAAAAAATTAGCATCATCACCAGAAGGCCTCACGCAAGCCGAGGCGAAAAAAAGGTTAGCTCAATATGGGGCTAATGAGCTTGAAGAAAAAAAAATGAATCCCTTCCTGAAGTTTCTTACCTATTTTTGGGGTCCCATCCCATGGATGATTGAAGTGGCCGTCATTTTGTCAGCTGTGGTAAGACATTGGCCGGACTTTTTTATCATCCTTGTTTTGCTGATCTCCAATGCGGTGGTTGGATTCTGGGAAGAACATCAGGCTGGCAATGCCATTGATGCACTTAAAGCCAGGTTGGCAATCAAATCACGCGTTATACGGGATGGGAAGTGGATAACACCGCCCGCGCGTGAGCTGGTGCCGGGTGATGTCATCCGTATGCGCCTGGGTGACATTGTGCCAGCCGATGCCCGCTTGCTGGAGGGTGAGCCAGTGGAGGTGGATCAATCAGCTCTAACTGGCGAGTCGCTCCCTGTCGAGTGCAAGTCGGGTGATCCGGTGTTTTCCGGCTCGATCATTCGCCAAGGTGAAATCAATGCATTGGTCTATGCCACGGGTAGTAATACGTATTTTGGTAAAACAGCGCAACTGGTTGAAGAAGCACACACCGTTAGTCACTTTCAACGCGCGGTATTAAAGATTGGTAATTACCTCATTGTCCTTGCGTTAGTAATGGTAGTCGGGATTATTGCCGTCTCGCTTTGGCGGGGCGATCCAATCCTGACCACCCTACAGTTTGCTTTGGTGCTCACGGTGGCGGCGATTCCGGTGGCCATGCCAACGGTGTTATCTGTGACAATGGCAGTGGGTGCGCGTCTATTAGCCAAGAAAAAGGCCATTGTCAGCAAACTGGTAGCTATTGAGGAATTAGCAGGCGTGGATATATTGTGCGCAGATAAGACGGGCACGCTGACTCAGAACAAGCTGACACTGGGCGATCCCTTTAGCCTGGAGAATATCACTGCCGAGCAAGTCATCTTCGATGCTGCACTCGCATCGCGGATGGATAATGACGATACCATTGATCTGGCTGTTCTGGCTGGGCTCAAAAGTAAAAATGCGTTAAAGGGTTATAAAGTCCTTCACTTCCTGCCATTTGACTCGGTTCATAAACGTACCGAGGCTACTGTCAAAGGCCCGGACGGAAAAAAATTCAAGGTGAGCAAGGGCGCGCCGCAAGTGATCCTGGCATTGTCGGCCAATGCCAAACAAGTGCAGGCTGAGGTTACAAAAGCAGTTGATGAATTTGCAGCACGCGGTTTTCGCTCGTTAGGTGTAGCACGAGCTGAGGGTAATGGTCACTGGCAGTTTGTCGGCGTCTTGCCTTTATTTGATCCACCACGCAAAGATGCTAAAAAAACCATCGCGACAGCACTGGCAATGGGTGTAAAAATCAAAATGGTGACGGGCGATGCATTGGCCATCACACGGGAAACGGCAAAAAAATTAGACATGGGTACGAATATTCTTGATGCCAGCATTCTGGGCGATTCAAAACACAAAGAAACCGCTGCGATGACTAAGTCTATAGAGCAGGCAGATGGTTTCGCCCAGGTCTTTCCTGAGCAGAAATTCCACATTGTGGATGTTCTGCAAAAGCATGGCCATATGGTTGGGATGACAGGTGATGGTATAAATGATGCTCCCGCGCTGAAGAAGGCTGACTGCGGCATCGCTGTATCAAGCGCCACTGATGCGGCGCGTGCGGCAGCATCCATTGTATTAACCAAGCCGGGTCTGTCAGTCATTATTGATGCGATCAAAGAGAGCCGCAAAATTTTTCAGCGTATGAACAGCTATGCAATCTACCGTATTGCCGAAACCTTGCGTGTGCTGTTATTTATGACGGTAGCCATTATGGTCTTTAATTTTTATCCGGTGACGGCGGTGATGATCGTGATGTTGGCATTGCTCAATGACGGTGCCATCTTGTCCATCGCTTATGATAATGTTCATTACAAGGATCAGCCCGAGGCTTGGAATATGCGCCTTGTGCTGGGGATTGCCACGGTGCTGGGGATCATTGGCCCAGCCGCTGCATTTGGTTTGTTTTATCTGAGTGATCGTGTTTTTCACCTCGATCACCAACACCTCCAGTCAATGATGTATCTGAAGTTATCAATTGCGGGGCATTTGACCATTTTTCTGACACGGACACGCGGCCCGTTCTGGTCTATCCCCCCCGCACGGATTTTATGGATGGCTGTGCTTGGTACACAAATCATGGCGACGTTTATCGCTGTTTATGGCTTCCTTATGCCCGCTCTTGGCTGGAAGTGGGCCGGATTTGTATGGGGATATGCGCTGGTGTGCGCACTCATCAGCGACCGTGTGAAGTTATTGGCTTATCGGATTTTTGATCCGGTTAAAGTTGAGCCCAAGCCAGAAACGTAAAAAAATTATTCGATAATGTTATAAAGACAGCACCTAATATGCAAACGGTTGTTGTGAAAGCTAAGGTAAAGTCCCAATTTTTTTAAAATAAGCGGTTACATGTAGATCGGATTGATTTTTATACCCTCTATAGCAATGTCGTGCAATTAAATTAAGTAATGGATCACTCATCCCATTTAAAAATGCATAATTCATATTATCATTAATGTGGTGCAAACGGTGATGTTTGAATGAAAGTAAAAGATGATATTTTTGCAAAGAAGTTATTACTATATTATTCCCTTTTTGCTTATGACACCAATAATGCGAAAGCTCTGCAATTGAGGAAAAAATACCAAAAAAAACTAATCCCAAATTGAGATTTTGAGACATATGCATCATTTGTTGCACGTAAACTAATAACAGCAAATAGATGACTAACCAAAATTTATGGCCAGACTCATAAAAATATATTTTTATTGAATGCTTGTCTTTATACCTCAATTTGTAGTGATGAACATGAAATGCAGCAATGAACGGTCCAAAAATCGAGGTATAACTACTATTATTATCAACAATCATATGAACCAGACCATTAACAAAGTCGGTTGCTATATAAGCCAATAAAAGGGCACCTAAAAAGCCGGTATACCCTTGTAAATCATAGGTGTGAAATAAATTTATTACACTTAATGACTGACATAGTATCACTATAACTGAAAGTAAGGTCTCAAATTTAGTATACCAAGGTATCGTATTATATTTTTCTATTGCTGAATTAAATTGATCAAACTTGATGTTCATGATACTAATTTCTCCCTATTTGGCCATACATTAAGTGCTCTACATTGAGGGGCCACATCACAATCACGCCGAGTTAGTTTTGATCATACGCAAATTTGTTCGGAGAGTTAGTCATGTTGTTTTAATATCAAAATGAAATGATGTTTTTATCCAATTTAACTCCATCGAGCAATATGCTGACTCCAGTATCGTCACGCCTAACAGCAATTTGGTAGATCGTTTCTCCATGGCGATAACTTACCGCATAACGGTCCCAATCTTCCGGCAGATTAGGCGTTATGCGTAATTGCTTTCCATCTTCCAGCTGCACACCCAGCAATGATTCAATAATAAGACGATACATCCAACCAGCTGAGCCAGTATACCAGCTCCATCCACCGTTACCGATGTGTGGTGCCATACTATACACATCGCCAGCAATCACATAAGGTTCGATTTTATAGGTATTTATCGCTGCAGAAGTATTTCCATGATTGATCGGGTTAAGGATATTAAAAACTTGCCAAGCAAGTTGATTTTCGCCTAATTCCGCAAAAGCCATCGCGACCCAAGTAGCCGCATGAGTATATTGTCCACCGTTTTCGCGGATGCCAGGAACATAAGCTTCGATATAACCGGGATTAGGAAGTGAGTTATTAAAGGGCGGATCCAGCAGAGCAACCAAACCATCATCAGGCCGCACTAAATAATGATTTAACGATGCCATAGCTTGTTTGGCGCGAGCCGTTGCAGCTGCCCCGGATAACACAGACCAGCTTTGCGCTATAGAATCGATACGACATTCCGTATTACTCGCTGAACCTAATGGCGTCCCATCATCAAAATAAGCACGACGATACCACTCACCATCCCAGCCATGCTGCTCTAAATGTTGCTGTAATTGAATATTTTCTGTCTCACAGCGCTCAGCAAATAACGTATCACCATAACGACGCGCTATCACACCAAAATCTGTAAGCACACTATACAGAAAAAAGCCTAACCAAACACTTTCGCCTCGCCCTTTTGCACCAACCAAATTCATTCCATCATTCCAATCACCTGATCCCATCAAAGGCAAACCATGCTCCCCAAATTGCAAACCATGCAAAATAGCACGCGTGCAATGTTGATAAAGACTACCTTGTTCACTGCTAATAATAGGTAATTCATAATTAGATTCTTCATCTGCATTTAGCTGGCGACCTTCTAGAAAGGGTATCTTTTCATCAAGTACAGCCATATCGCCAGTCGTCGTAATATACCGACAAACAGCAAACGGTAACCACAAATAATCATCCGAGCAGCGAGTACGTACACCACGGCCCATGGGTGGATGCCACCAATGCTGTACATCGCCCTCCACAAACTGCCGTGATGCGCACAATAATATCTGCGAGCGTAATAATTCGGGCTTGGTATGAACCAATGCCATAACATCTTGCAGCTGATCACGAAAACCAAATGCTCCCGACGATTGATAATAACCACTACGCCCCCAGAAGCGACTGGAGATTGTTTGATAAAGCAGCCAACCGTTTGCTAACAGATTAAGAGATGGATCCGGTGTTGTGACTTGCACCACCCCCAAGGTGTGATGCCAATACTGTCGAATATCTTGTAAAGCCGCAGCTGCCATATCTGAGCCATGATAGTGCTGCGTTAATCTATCGGCGTCATGACCATCTTGGCCTGCACCTAGGATAAAGATGATTTCACGTGTCTGCCCCTCAGCTAAATCAAATGTTAACTGAATCGCACCACAAGGATCCAATCCGGCACCAACACGTCCAGATAATTTTGTGCGGTCCAATGCGGCTGGATTGCGATAAGTACGATTGCGGCCTATAAACTCACATCGGTTACCCGTCACTGTGCGAGCACTTAAACCTAAGCTTTCTGTTGCTGCATCAAAAAATGCCGTTCGCTCACCAAACTCCGTGTTATAATGATTTTTTGCCAGCAGTGCTCCACTTGAAGCGAGCTCGGTGACTATATGCATCAGGTTCTTAGAGCGCAAATCACCTAAAACCCATTCGACATAACCCAACGCTGATAATTTACGCTGACGCCGCGAATCATTACGCACTTTCAGGACTATAAATTTAACGGGCGCATCGAGTGCCACATACATCATCAATTCGGAATAGACTCCACATTCGATATGCTCAAACACACTGTAACCAAAACCATGTCGAATGCGATAATCACCGAGACCACGACACGGCAAGGCTGTGGGTGACCAAAACTGTCCTGTTTCATCATCTCGCAGGTAAAACGCCTCACCCGAAGTATCTTCTAAAGGGTCATTATTCCATGGCGTTAGCCGAAACTCATGGGAGTTTTCTATCCAAGTATAGGCTTGACCACTTTCAGACACCAAGGTACCAAAATTTGGATTGGCTAACACATTAATCCAGGGTGCTGGTACACTATTTCCCTCAGTTAATCGAATGAGGTACTCATTGCTACCTTGCACAAACCCGCCGAATCCATTGAAATATTGCAAGTTTGCTGGTATGACAAGTTGCGGGATATCAAGACGATACGGTGGTCTAGCTATCTTGAGTAATGGCATAACTGCAGGCTTAACAGGATGGAGACTTAATTGCTCTCTTAATGAGCCTCGCTTATCTGAGAGAACGACGCGAGCAAGTGACTCAAATAATATGCGATCCTCGGATGGTACCTGTTCAGTAAGCAATGGGAAAATACTGCCCACATGATCAGTTGTAGCCACCGCATTTATCAAATTAGCTACGCGATCCTGCAATAGTTGTCTATAACCAACGCTCTCCTCATTTAAAATGATGAGATCAATCGGTAAACCCTTTTGTCGCCAATAGGCTTGAGCTTGGATAAGTTGATGCACTATTTCAATATTAGCTTCATCGCTTATATACAATAGTACGATGGGTAAATCACCCGATATTGAATAACCCCATAACTTCGACTGTCCAAACCGATTACTGGCAAGAATATTTGGTTCAGCACGGTAGCTATCATTCGCATAGATAATTGCGCCTGCCAGTTTTCCAAAGAGACGAGCCTGAGCGTCAGAAATATTAAGCTGATGCAACACGACTTGGCTATGTGTCCAGTTAATCTCAAATATGCGATTAGCTAAATGACGGTCATGGTATTTTTCAGCCAGCGCAACGCAATGTTCCCGCGTATCGGTGACGCCCGTAATAAGATCGAAAATAACGACAGCATCTGGCTCCAGCGTAATACGACAACGAATGGCAACAATGGGATCGAGAACCATACCTGCTGTATTAGAAAGATCTCCCGCGGCAGTCATTGCATAAGGCATGGCGGGTGTGCGATTACGACCGATAAATCGAGAGCGATCAGTTTCAAACGATAATGTATAGGATTTTTCGCTATAGACATTTAGTGTATGGCACATCCAAGGTGAATTTTGCTCTTCTGTGCGTGAGCGGCGTGTGACCAAAATGGTATGCTGCTGCGGCAATAGCTCTGTTTCAACAAATAGATTGCTAAATGCGGGTTGTGCCTGATCGTCTGCTTGCGAAGCTAAAACAACTTCAGCATAGCTAGTAAATTCGATGATTCGACGACTTTTGGAACGGTTATAAATACGCGTTCGGCGTAACTCAATATCATCTTCGGGAGAAACCACTATTTCAGTCTGGGTATCGATGCTTGCATCACTACGACTAAATTCTGCATGTGCCTCGGTGAACACCGCTTTAAAATTTTTTACGGCACCTCCAGTTGGTTGATAGCTGGTTGACCAAAAAGCCCCTGTTTTCACATCACGAATATAACTAAACAATCCCCAATTATCGCTTGTACTATCTTCTCGCCATCGTGTTACGGCAATATCTTTCCAGCGACTATAGCCACCACCAGATTGTGTAAGCACAAGATGATATCGTCCGTTTGACAGAAGCTGAACCTGCGGTGCGTGTGTGTGAGGGTTATTAAAAATGCGTATCGATAATTCAGGATGACTTATTGGGTTGATAAGACTCGTTTCGGGCGGTTTTTGAAAGCGAGTTGCTACCTGCTTGGGATTGCGTTCTTGTAAAAGCAATAATGTCGCTTTAAAATAATGTCGCTTTAAAAAGAGGCTCAGCAACAAAACGACGTTGCATGAGTTGATCGTGCAATAAAGACGAAAACGCAAGGAAACTCATCGCTTGATGATGCGCCATGAATGAGCGAACTAATGCTCGGGAACTATTTCGTGGGAGATGGGAAGGCGTAAAATCGATGGCTTCGTAAAAGCCAAAGCGACCCACGCCACCCTCTGTGACCAATCGTTGTAAATTAAAGCAAGCAGCTACTGGTTGTATCATCAACGCCATGACGGTCGCATAGGGCGCAACCACTAAATCATCCGCTAATCCTCGTTTAAGCCCCAGCTCTGGGACGCCGAATGCTTGATATCGATAATTAAAATTGGCATCAATCGCATTAAAACCCGATTCGGAGATTCCCCATGGCACACCACGCTGTTGACCATAATCAATATGACAACTCACCGCAGCCTTGCACATCTTTTCAAGCAGGGTTCCAAGATAAGAAGGCATCACTAATAGTGGCATCAAATACTCAAATATTGAGCCACTCCAGGACAACAGAACTGGCCCTCTCTTTTTACTTATGCCTTGTAAGCGACCCAAAGCAAACCAACTTTCCTGGGGTATTTGATTCTGAGCAATAGCGACAAAACTGGCCAAACGAGCTTCTGACGCCAACAAATCATAATCACTGTCATCGGGTGTTTTTTTATCGACATTAAAGCCTATTGTCATTAAGTGGCTAGTTTCATTGTAAAGGAAACTGACATCCATTTCTGACATAGCAAATGCCTGCATACTCAGCACTTCAATTAAGGCAATGCGCTCCATTACCTGTTGATTTACATCGGTCGAAGCAAGCTTCGCAAGAGTGCGCAACGTCGCATTTGCATCTAATGATGATATTTCGCCAAATAATTTTAACTCATCTCGTATGGCATAGCATTGCAGCAATAATCTCTGGGCCCACGTGTGTAATAGCGAGACTGTTGTATCGGAGCTGGACCACAGTGCAGCAATTTTTTCTGCCGCTACACAGAGTGCTTCTCCACAACCTAAAGCACTTAACCACCCGGTGAACGATGGTCGTGCTTCACGTAGCAATTTCTGGAAATATTTAAACACTGCTGGTGGTGGGACGGACAAGGTGTCTAATAAGACATCCAACGTATCCTGTAGGCCATCCAGATAGCGTGTTTTTAATAATGGTTCATCTATTAATTCCAATAAGCCTTGGCGTAAGGTTAATAAGTGTCCGGCCAAATTTCCACTGTCCACGGTAGAAACATAACGCGGCGGTAACGGTGCTAATGTTTGTGTGTCATACCAGTTATAAAAATGGCCTCGATATTGTTCCAAGCTATTCATAGTCTGGAATGCGTTGGCAGTGCGCTCCAATAACTGCTTACTATTAATGTAACCAAAGTCATAAGCACTCAAATTGGCCAATAGTGCCAAACCCATATTGGTTGGTGATGTGCGATGAGCCAATATCTCTATGGGCGCTTCTTGATAATTGTCTGGCGGTAGCCAATGATCTTCTGCCGTGACAAACGATTCGAAAAAGTCCCACGTCTTGCGTGCCATAATATGTAAAAAACGTATTTGTGCTGGTTCGAGTTTTGCTTTTGTGTGTTGAAAAGGTCGACTCAGCCAATATGCAAATAGTGGCGATACTGCCCACAACAAAAGCAACGGTGCTGAAAAAAACAAAGCCGCAGGTTTATGGATCGCCAACAGTACTACGGCCATGATGAATGCCGATGCGGGCCCCATCCACATCTCAACCAACCACTCAGCAGGTGTATCATGAGGGCTCTGCACAACTTGATCAGATGGCGCCCACTCGAGCAAATGACGACGCGAAATCATCAGTCGCCAGCAAGTGCGAATTACGGCATCCAAACTATACCATGCTTCATGCGGTAAACAAGCTAAATATAAGACTCGCTGGCTAATGCGTCGATACACAACCTGTATATTGCTCGCTAAATGTTGACCTAACAATACACAGTCAGGCTTCCACACTAACTCAAGCAATGTGATTAAAATCCCAGGCAATAGTACTATCACCCATATGGCGCTAAACCAAAAATACGTGGCGGGTAATACTGTCCAAGCCAAAATGAATAATACGAACAACGACCCCGAGATTAAACTACGCCGCAAATTATCGAAGAGTTTCCATTTTGACAAGGTGGACAATGGATTTCCAATGCGTTTTCCATCATGGCTGAATACTTGTGGCAATAACCAACCCATAATTTGCCAATCACCTCGAATCCAACGTATGCGGCGTTTGACATCAGCCAAATAACTGCTCGGTGATTTTTCATATAATGGGACATCACTGAGCAAACCTGAGTGTAAGTAACAACCTTCCAGCAAGTCATGACTGAGGATCAAATTTTCAGGAAATCGTTGCCCCAAGACTTCTTGAAACAAATCAACATCGTAAATACCTTTGCCGATAAAAGAGCCTTCATTGAATAAATCTTGGTAGACATCCGATACCATGCGAGTGTAGGGATCCATGCCCATTTCACTACCGCATAACCCAAGATAGCGAGTTAGACCCCTATCCGTATCAGGCAAAGCTTCGGCCATACGCGGTTGCAAAATGCCATAACCAGCAATTACACGCTGACTCACTGCATCATAAGAAGGGCGGTTCAATGGATGCGCCATGGTACCGATTAATTGACGCGCACAATCGCGTGGCAATTGCGTGTCAGTGTCTAAGGTAATGACATATTTAACACCAGCGAGAACGTCAGTACGACCAACAATGAGCGAAAAAGGGGTCTGATCATTCCCTCGCAGGAGATTGTTTAACGCAGTTAATTTACCGCGTTTGCGTTCATATCCCATCCAAACTTGCTCACTGGCATTCCAGTGCCGTGGACGATGAAAAAGAAAAAAGACATCTTCATTTTCACGGCAATAGAGTCTATTTAACGCCATAATATGTTCTTGTGCTAATGCAAGTAGAGCAGCATCATCTGGCATGTGCTCTTGCGGAGCATCGTTAAAATCGGTCAGCAAAGCAAAATGCAGGTAATTATCACGATTACCCAGAAAGCGGACTTCCAAGGCCTCGACTAAGGATTTAATTTGCGCGGCACTTCCAAGCATAGTCGGCACAACAATTAAGGTACGATATTCCCTTGGAATTCCCTTTTTAAAATCCATTTTCGGCAATGGATGCGGTTTAATAAACAACATCACGCACCAATTGACTAACGTCACGGCTAATTGACTGGCGCATAGCGCAATGGTTAGCGTTAATATCACGAGCCATACAAGCTTGACAGGAGTTTGATTTGCCTTAAACACTAACCCACCTATTACGCCCAATACAATCAAGGTAATAGAACCAAGATAGAACAGTAAAGCGTGCCGATCGATACAGTGCTGACACTTTTTCCACAAAGAGCAATCTATATTGAGTGCTTGTTGCAATTGAGGTAATCCCGCATCAACAAGATAAAAACCGACATGACTGTATTTGGCATGATCAACGGCATCATTTTTCCGAAAAGGTCTATTATCTGCCGCTGTTTTCGCTAACTGAATCGCTGTTTCAGCCACATCTATTTCCGATCGTGAACTGGCGCTCGCTAACGATTGTATAACATGGCAATAGCGATCACGCGTGGTGAAATCCATATGACGGTAAGTCGCAGTAGGATCCTGCTGCAAGGTGCGTCCAACGACACTCATCAATTCAACGAATTCACGCCAATCAATCTTACCAATACGTCGCAAGCTGGCAATACTGTTGCTCACAGTGACTTGATTAGCGGCTTGTTGAGTGTTTTCTGTTTGCAACAACTCCTCAAGTGTGATGCCTTTTTCAGCTAGCTGCAGATCGACCCACGATAGGGGTAAAGCCAATGTCGCACCCTGTAACCGCCTTGTCAACTCAGCGATGAATGTGCCTGTCATGGACAATTCACAACGCGCCATATCCGCTATCACAAACACTAATTGTTTTGCATCAGTGGCAGCAGCGTCAATGATCTTATCCACCCAGTGATCGGCAAGATTGCGAGCTCTACAATTTGAAGCAATTCGTCGACCAACACGGCTTAAATTTTCAATCAGTGCTAACCGCAGCATGATGGGTAACACCCATAACTCACCTAAATTGAGTGGCGTGACTTCTTGATATGCGCTAACAAAACCAGATAAATTCTCTAGACTCCAATGCCCATCACCATGTCCAATAATTTGCAAGGCGATATCATAAATTCGGGGATAGCATCCTTGTGAATGAGGACTGGCTAATTGCGGCAGATCTTTTTCGCGTCCTTTTGGTATCGATAGCTGACGTTTGAGCATATCAATTTGATTGTCAATTAAAGATTCATTGTCGAGTAGCCATTCACCCGCTGGCGAAAGATAATTCCCCGCGGCAATAGAATTCGTTAAAATTCGATAAGCCTGATTCAAAGCATCTTCACTATTTATTAATCGACGCAATAATACGCATTTTGTAGGCTTTTTTCTCAGTTTGTGCGATTCTGCTAATGTATTTCCATGCCGCTCCACTTGCTCATCAAAAAATAGCGGTGCCGATGGTGAGGGGTCAGTAGTAAGATTCTCAAAAGGGTTTTGATCTTTCAAATGCAACCATCGGCGAACTCTGGCAATGAGCATTTTTTTATCCATGTCGTATTCTGTCCTTTATGGTGACACACTTCAAGTTGAAAATGCGTGGTTTTTTTCAGAAGAGTTGTGCTACTATCACCTATCATTTGTACCTTGTCAATTTATGCATTTTTTAAAATCACCCATAAACATGGCCGCCGCTGCCTGGTCGAGATACCAAATCGTTTTTCCACTCTTACATTGAATCAATTGCGCCGGATATTGCTGTGGATGAAAAGGTCCCTTGAGAGTATGCCAAACGGCGGATGCTTTTCTTTGTCCTGTTACCAGAAAACAAATACAGGTACTGTGATTAATAGCCTTGGGTGTGAGGGTAATTCGGTACATGTTAAGCTCGGGAACCCATAAAGATGCAACTATTATATCACTATTTTTGTTTTCAACGATTTCACTGAAAGGCATGAGTGAAGCGGTGTGGGCGTCTTCTCCAAGGCCAAGATAAATTAAATCAAATTTAGGAAATTCATTATTTTTTAGGTTAAATACTTTGCGTATTATCATTTCATAATTTTCAGCCGCTATTTTAGGGTCGTTGAATTCTGTTGGAATCCGGTAAATATTTTCGGCTGGAACAGGAACGTTTGAAAATAAATGTTTTTGAGCCATATAATAATTGCTCCTTTCATCATTCGCGGGCACATATCGTTCATCACCAAAGAAAAATTTTATTTGGTGCCATGGAATAGATAATTTACTTTCAACCAAAGCATCAAAAAAAAGTTTAGGTGTATTTCCACCTGAAAGAACCACGGTAAAAAATCCTTTAGCAGTAACGGCCGTATTTGCACGCTGAGCAAAATCTTCAACAACTGCTTGAAATAAATCCTGTGGAACAGAAAATATTTTAATAATATTATTGTTTATACTCCACGCGGAGTATACTAAAGTATCCATGCTCTATCATCCAGATTTAACAAATTATCAGCTTCTTTTGGCCCCCAGGTTCCTGCTGCATAATTGGGGAAATCCCGAGGAGGTAAAGCACTCCAAACATCTAAAATTGGCTGTATTATTCCCCAAGCAGTTTCCACCATTTCTGCACGTTCAAACAAAGTATGATCACCATTCATACAATCGTATAAAACAGTCTCGTAACCTGTTCGTAGTTCAATACCAAAATAATCACTGTATTTAAAATTCATATCGACTTGTCCCAGTTGCAGTGATTGTCCAGGGATTTTTGCGTTAAATCGCAGCGAAATTCCTTCATCTGGTTGAATTTTTATCCGTAATAAATTGGGCATAATATTTTTTCCAGCACCGCCAAACAAAATAGCCGGTTCTGACTTAAACTGAATGACTATTTCTGATGAACGCGTTGGTAAACGTTTACCTGTTCGTAAATAAAAGGGCACGTGCAGCCACCGCCAATTATCCAGCAACAATTTTAAAGCAACATAGGTTTCAGTCAACGATTCAGGATTAACATTTTTTTCCGATCGATAAGCGGGCACCTCGACAGAATCAATTTTACCGGATCCATATTGACCACGAACCGCTTGATGTAATACTTGCTCTGGCGTAAATACTTGTATTGCGTGTAAAACTTTAGATTTTTCATCTTGAATATAATCAGCTGTAAATGCTACGGGCGGTTCCATCGTAATCAAACTTAATAGCTGCAGTATATGATTGGGTATCATATCCCGCAAAGCACCGGCTTTTTCATAATAGGCTCCTCGCAGCCCAATGCCTAAGGTTTCTGCAACAGTAATTTGTACATGATCAATATAACGACGATTCCAGATAGGTTCAAAAATACCATTTGAAAAACGAAATGCCAGCAGATTTTGTACGGTTTCCTTTCCTAAAAAATGGTCAATACGGAATATTTGTTTTTCTTTGACATAAGTCAGTAATTCTTGATTCAAGCTTTTTGCTGAAGCTAGATCACATCCAAATGGCTTTTCAACGATGATACGGCGGAAATAATCACCGTCTTTTTCATTCAGCAATTTTTCATTTTTTAAACCTGTGGCAATAGTACCAATAAATTCTGGTGGAGCTGCAAAATAAAACAAGCAATTTTTGCTGGCCTTTTGCTCCTCAAGTTTGTTCAGTTTGATTTTTAATTCAGCATAGGTATTTTTATCTGTAAAATCACCAGCAATATAAAAAATGCGATTCAGAAACGCAAGACCAAATTTTTTATCTGCAGGATCGGTCACAAATTGTTGCACATCTTTTTCCATTTGTGCCCGAAACGTTCGAGTTGTATATTTTTCCACTGCGACACCCACAATATAAAAATTTTCATCTAATAAGCCTCTTCGGCCTAAATTGCAAATGGCAGGGTATAACAAACGTTTGGTCAAATCACCTGCAATACCAAAAATGACTAATACACAAGGGTGGGCAGGTTGTTGTTTTGATTCCGAGATTGTTTTTTCTGAACAAGCAATATTAGACTTTTTTTTCATAAACAAACTCCATAATGAAATAACTTGAACAACAACGATATAAAGTGTACGCTGATATATCATAACAGTATATATAGTCTCCGCGATTGAGATCGCGACTTTCGTACGGAATGACATCGAGCGCACAAAAATATTTTAGAAACTCGCGATCTCAAGCGCGGAGACTATATACCCTGAGGTATCGACACATAA
>JABEVJ010000215.1 GCA_013043985.1 Legionellales bacterium
GCACCAACGCAAGCTGTGACTACACAACCTGCACCAACGCAGCCTATGACCACACAGCCTGCACCAACGCAGCCTGTGACCACACAGCCTGCACCAACGCAGCCTGTGACCACACAGCCTGCACCAACGCAAGCTGTGACCACACAGCCTGCACCAACGCAAGCTGTGATCACACAGCCTGCGTCAACACAAACTGTGATAGCGCAACCTATGGCACCACAACCTGTGACAATACAACCTGCAGTAACGCAGCCAGTACCAACTCAACCTGTCCTAACGCAGCCAGTTTCAGGAACTTCAACCTCTTCAGCAGGGTAGCCGATACTAAAGCTGCTTGAGTGTGTAGATATTTGATAACTGGTAGATCAGAAAAGAGTAAAACACACTACGCGACAGTCACTAAACAAAAAGCACCAAAGGCAAATAATTTTTCTAGGTTTTTTTCAAAGAATAGGGCAAAATAGACACTTGCTATTTTAGCTTATGCGCTATTTACAATTAATTCATTCTATGGGAGTTACCGATGAAATTACGTTTGATGTCCACGCTTCTTGCGGGCCTAGCTGTATCTCAGTTTGCGATTGCTGCACCGGCCTCAGCACCAGCAACGTTACAAGATCAGATCAGCTATACGATTGGTGTTGACATGGGAAAAAATCTCAAGTCACAAGCTATCGCTGTGAATCCTGACATGCTCGCGCAAGGGATTAAAGATGGTATGGCGGGTACGTCGCTGCTCATGACTCAGGCTCAAATGGATGCGGCGCTCAAGCAGTTTCAGCAACAAATGAGTGCGAAACAGCAACAAGCAATGCAAAAAATGAGCGAACAAAATACCACAGATGGTGCTGCATTTTTGGCTAAAAACAAAAAACAACCAGGTATAGTGACATTAAAAGATGGGTTGCAGTATAAAGTTATGCAACCTGGTGATGGTAATTCGCCCCTCGCGACTGATACAGTTTCTGTTGACTATGAAGGCTCATTCATCAACGGACAAGTTTTTTCAAGCACTTATCAACAAGGTCAGCCTGTGACTTTTCAAGTTTCCCAAGTGATTCCTGGGTGGCAGGAAGCGTTGAAAATGATGAAACCAGGAGCAGAATGGATGCTTTATATTCCAGCTAATCTGGCTTATGGCGCGCAAGGTGTGGGTGACAGTATTGGTCCTAATGAAACCTTGGTGTTCAAGATTCATTTGTTGTCGATAGTTCCACCTACTGCAGCAACAGCTGGAGCGGCTCCAGCTGCACCGACGGCTCAACCTGCTGCGAAATAGGCGGTAGCTCAAATTTGCTGCTGTTTTTTATTAGGAGATAGCGGCCAGTGTCTGTTGTTTGAGAGTGGGCGATTTGCATTATGTATCTTAACGCTTGTTGTCATTCCCGCGAAAGCGGGAACCCATCCATTAACTCGCACCATAATATGCTTGACGATGGGTTCCCGCCTTCGCGGGAATGACAAGGGCTAAAAAATAGTTACATCAGAATCCCGGAGCCTCTACCACGGAGACTATACCCAATAACCAACCAGGCGCTTTTTTGGTGATGTGACTCATGCCATTTTATTTTCACTGGAAAACCTATTTCAATAATCGTCTTGGAACGGTAATGCTGCTTGGCTTTTCTTCCGGGCTTCCCCTTGCCCTGACAAGTAGTGCCCTACAAGCGTGGTTTACTGTTTCAGGCATTAGTATTGTGACGATAGGTTTTTTAGCCTTGGTCGGTCAACCTTATGTTTATAAATTTTTATGGGCACCCATCCTTGATCGATATGCACTTCCTTTTTTAGGGCGTCGACGGGGGTGGATTTTTTGCATGCAGCTTGCGATTATTGGGGTTATTTTGCTCATGTCTTGGCAAAGCCCATTGCTTCATCCTGCCTTGCTGGCGTCTTCGGCATTGCTGCTTTCCTTTTTTTCAGCAACTCAGGATATCGCTTATAATGCATATCAAACAGAAATTTTACATGAAAACGAATATGGATTAGGTGCTGCATTCGGTGCAAGCGGCTATCGTATAGCCATGTTAGTTTCGGGTGGGTTAAGCTTTGTATTGGCTGACAGAATTGGTTGGGAAGCAACTTATCGTGTCATGGCTGCGTTGATGCTCATTGGTGCTTTAGGTACATTAATCGGGAAAGAGTCAGAAAACTCCGCTCATACTCCTACTTCATTACGGGCTGCGGTGATTGACCCCCTGAAAGAATTTTTGTCAAGAGACTCAGCTAAAGTTTTATTACTACTCATCATTCTTTATAAGTTAGGTGATGCTTTTGCTATGAGCCTGAGTTCAACTTTTTTAATTCGTGGATTGGGATTTACCCAAACGGAAGTTGGGTTGATGGTAAAAGGCGTAGGTTTACCAGCCTCTATTATCGGTGTCTTTATAGGCGGCTGCCTCATGTTGCGCATCGGATTATATCGTTCATTGCTTTGGTTTGGTGTTTTGCAAGCGATCTCAAATTTAACTTTCATGGTGCTGGCTTTATTCGGTAAAAATTTAATGATGATGGGCACAGCGATTTTTATCGAGCAAGGATGTAGCGGAATGGGAACGGCTGCCTTTTTGGCTTTTATTATGTCGTTATGTGATAAACGTTATACGGCGACCCAATTTGCATTACTGTCAGCACTTGCTGCCATTGGACGTGTATTTATTGGTCCAATTGCGGGTATTTTAGTCGAACATATTGGGTGGGTTCAGTTTTATTGGTGGTCATTTATTGTTGCCTTGCCAGGAGTGGGATTGCTCTGGATATTGCGTAGTCATGTAATGAATCCGTTGTGTGAGGCAAGAGGTGAATAAAATATACTCTTCATGTTTGAATTCTGATTCAGGCCATCCATGGCCTTCACCCCTTCGGGGCGGCTTAACAGCCGTCAAAATTGGCTTTCCTGCCAATTTTTGGCGTTGTTGCAAGCTCGAAAGGCATCGGTCATGTATTCTGTATACACTCCCTCGCCTTCCTCGCTTGCGCCTAGCCAAAAATCCAATCACTTTGAGTATAATTAAAATTTTTATACTGATTTTTGGTTTGCTGATCCCTTTTTGTTTAAGTGCACAAACGGATGTTCCTGACAGCAACTCAACACTTGCAGTCGACGCCATCTTTGCCAAAAGTAACCAGGAAGTATTAGACTCAGCTAATCAAGAGCTTGTTATCCTTAGTCAAAAAAACCAATTGGCGGAACAACGCCTTGGCAGGCTACGCGCTCGATTTCAGGCAAATGTCGATTTGGTATCCTTAACACCGTCAATGATAGAGCGGGCTCAGCTCGATGCTGGTATGGCTGCGGCTAATCTGGATAGTGCCAATATTACTCTCGCAGAAGCGGAGCAAGCTGCTGATACTACGCTGCAAAAAATTGCCAGTTTAGAAAATCACTTGCAAAGTATTACCTTGGGGGCGAGCAAGACCAATGCGGTTCGTTTACAGCTTACATCATTCCAGGAGCAGCTTTCCTATCAAAAAGCATTGCTAAAATTGCAGCAAAAAGAGTTGGTTGAGTTAAATAAAGCAAAAACATTAGCCGCACAGACTTATGTTTTACTGCTTAATCGTAAAAATGCGCTGACAAATTTATATCAAATCAAATTAAAACAACAGCAACAATTTGCCTTGCAACAGCAAGAGTTCGACTTACAACAGCAGCAAAAAAACTGGTTGAATAAATTAGTATTATTAAATCAACAAGTCCAGGACTTGAGCAACGTGAATATCAACCCTAATTTGCGTCAAAAATTGGAACTGGAAATCTTGCAGGCGCAAGAAGAAAGTAATTTGGTTCATTTGCAGTTAGTTATTTTACATCTGAAAGAAGAAAAAGGGATACTTGAACAGCAGCAGCCAGTCGATGTTCCTAGTATTAACTCAGTTATTGATCAGGCAAATAGCATTTTGAGTAGTGCAAATAGCCTGAATGATGTGATTTCACGCAAGCAAAACCTTTTAACTTTACGTATAAAGCTGGAAAAACAAAGCGTTGAACAAGGTTTAATCCCTCAACAGACTTTACAGAATAATGTCATTATTCTGCAAAGTTTGATTTCGGATTATCAAAAACAGTTAGATTCACTCGACGAATTAGAGCAGCAAACTCAAATTTATGTCAACAATGCACAAGTGCAACTTAGTAAAGCCATGGCAAGGCGGCAAGGTCTACCAGGATTTACTCTTGCTGCCTGGAGTTCATTTGGGCGGCAATTACTTGAAATTCCAATCATGGCATTGGAGTCAATTTCTGCACTTAAAGACCAGGTTGTGTTGTCCCTTTATAAAAATGGTTTTGAGCGTATATTCTTTATTTTATTAATTGAGCTAGCTTGGATAGGTGTCTGGCTGACGTTAAAAATGGGTTTGACTCGATATGTCGCAAAAATTTCCCGCAAACGTGAAGATATGCCTGGCAATGTTTTATTTATTGTATTGGCATTGTTGAAGCGAAATTTTTTGTGGATTTTTATGATTATTGCTGTTCTTATCTTGCTCTGGATACTGGGAATTACGACAAAATCATTTTTTCCTTTTTTTGCGTTAATTTTAGTCTGGTTTGGTTTTAAAGTTGTGATTGGTGCTGCGCGTTTGGTTTTGCTGGAAATGTCTATGTCGGTATCAAAGCTCGATATTAGACTTTATAGTGAATTAAAATACGGTTTGACGATTGGGGGAGCTCTTACTCTTTTTATGATATTGGCGCATAAATTACCAGTTGGATATGAAGTAACTGATTTTTCAAACCGATTATTTATGCTTTTCATGTTGGTGATTTCTACTTTATTATTACGTAGTTGGAAGGTAGTGCCTGCTATTATCAAATCCGGTATCGGTCTAGAGCGACCCTATTTGATGAGGGTGGTGATATTATTAAGTTTTCTGGTGCCACTAACTTTCTTTTCGACGGCATTAATTGGCTTTTGTGGATATGTTGATTTTGCCTGGACATTGTCACGTTATGAAGGTTTGCTTTTATTAGTTATTTCTGTTTATATGGTATTGCGCGGCTTGTGGAATGATATTGTCGAATGGATATCAGAGCAATGTATTGGGCGATTCCATAATGGCTGGCTTATTTCACAAGCAGTGATTAAACCCATCGATAATGTCGTGACGGTTGCCTTGTTTCTTGGTATTTTTATCGCTTTATTTTATTTATATGGATTAAATTCACAATCATTTATTATTAAACTCAGTAAAGAAATTCTGCATTTTAATTTACTTCAGGCAAAAAATGCGATTATTACACCACTTATTATTATAGAATTTATCGTAGCGGGTATTATTATTTATTGGGTTTCACGTTGGACGCGCGAATTATCGTTCCGCTGGCTTTTTGCAAAATCACATGATGCAGGTTTACGAAATAGTCTTTCGGCATTTTCACAATACACGGCTGTTGTGTTAGGGATTTTGATTTCGTTACAAATTATAGGAATTGATTTAACTGGCATATCGTATGTGCTGGGTGGTTTAGCATTTGGTGCTGCGTTTGGCTTGCGTGATTTGGTAAAAAACTATGCCAGTGGACTCCTTTTATTGATAGAGCGTCCCGTCAGAACGGGTGATTTAATTTCTGTCGGGAGTTTTGAGGGAGAGGTTACGCATATTGGAATGCGCTCGATGACGATCAAGACATGGGATCATATGGAAGTTCTTGTTCCCAACTCAGAAACCTTTGATAAACCATTTACCAACTGGACACATTTAGATAGCATTGTGCGTTCGGTGGTTCATCTTAAGATTTCCCGTGATGATGATCCAAACAAAGTGCGGGATTTGATTACGGCTGTACTGAAAGAGAATGAGTATGTCGTGACCGATCCTGCCCCGCAGGTCTATATGATGGAAATGAATGAAGCGTTGATGGAGTTTGAAGTTCGTTACTTTATCAATTTGCAGCAAGGAAAATCAAGGCCAGCTATTCGTTCTGAAGTGCTTTTTGGAATTTGTGCGATTTTCAAGCAACACGACATAAAGTTGCCTTATCCACCGCAAGACATTTATGTCAGGAGTATAATCAGTCCATGAAAGCATTGGAAATTACAGATTTAACCAAAATATATAAAAATGGTGTGCAAGCTCTCGATAGCATTAGTTTTGATGTGAGAGAGGGTGACTTTTTTGCTTTGTTGGGTCCAAACGGAGCAGGAAAATCCACAACAATTGGCATTATCAGTTCTTTAGTCACAAAAACAAGCGGCTCTGTGAAAATATTTGAGCATGATCTTGATAAGGAATTGGATGCAGCTAAACGATGTATCGGTTTAGTGCCACAGGAATTTAATTTTAATATTTTTGAGACAGCACAACAGGTTGTTGTTCAGCAGGCGGGTTATTATGGTGTTCCACGCAAAATAGCATTGGAGCGGTCGGAGTATTATTTAAATAAATTAGGTATTTTGGAAAAAAAAGATGCGAGAGTGCAGACACTTTCAGGCGGTATGAAACGTCGTTTAATGATTGTACGAGCTTTGTTGCATGAACCTCGTTTATTGATTCTTGATGAGCCTACTGCTGGCGTCGACATTGATTTGCGACGCACACTCTGGGAGTTTTTGGGGGAATTAAATCAAAAAGGCATTACCATCATTTTGACAACCCACTATCTGGAAGAAGCAGAAAGCATGTGCCGCAATATTGCCATTATTGATCATGGGCGAATTATTGAAAATACCAGTAAAAAAATCTTGTTACAAAAATTGAACTCAGAGATATTTATTTTTTACCTGCAAAAACCAATCAAAGCGACGCCTATTCTTAATGGTTTTACCGTTAATCTGGAAGATGAAACCACCTTATCCGTTGAGGTGCATAAGAATCAGCAGCTTAATGATTTATTTAATCAATTGACGGCACATAATATTGTTGTTCATAGTATGCGAAATAAAACTAATCGTCTGGAAGAGTTATTTGTTAAGTTGACTTCTAAAGGTTCAATATGAATATGAATATGAATATGAATAAGTGTATGAGCATTTGGATTGGATTTTATACCCTACTTCGAAAAGAGGTTACTCGTTTTTTGCGTATATGGAGCCAGACTTTGCTGCCTCCTGCAATCAGCGTAACCTTGTATTTTATTATTTTTGGTCATGTACTGGGTTCCCGCGTAGGATTGATGGACGGATATCCCTATCTGGAATATATTGTTCCTGGCTTAGTAATGATGTCGATTATCACCAGTGCCTATGCCAATGTATCAAGCTCGTTTTTTAGCTTGAAATTCCAACGCAGTATTGATGAAATTACGCTGTCGCCTTTGCCTACCTATGCAGTTTTGCTGGCTTTTGTGACTGCTGGAGTCATACGAGGATTATTGGTAGGTTCTATTGTGACTGTATTGGCTTTATTTTTTACCCGTTTGAATGTAGTTCATCCATTATTTATGTTGCTGATTGTTGTGTTGTCGGCTATGCTGTTTTCGTTGGCGGGTTTTTTAAATGGATTATTTGCTAAAAAATTTGATGATATTTCGATTGTACCTACTTTTGTTTTAACGCCCCTCACCTATCTTGGCGGTGTTTTTTATTCAGTTAACCTCCTTCCCGATTTTTGGCATAAAATGTCACTGCTAAATCCGGTACTTTACATGGTAAGCTCATTTCGTTTTAGTATATTAGGCGTGTCTGATATCAATGTATATGTGTCAACATTATTTATTATTATTGCAGTAGCTACGCTATTTTTTGTTAATTTGCGCTTGTTGGAGCGTGGTTATGGGATCAGAACGTAGGTATATACCCATGCGCCTTCGCGGGAATGACATCGAGCAATAAGATACAGAATGCAAATGTCAACAGACCCTAAAACACAAAAAATATATTTTTGAGAGGTATTCAATGTCACGAATTATAGCTCCATCCGAATTAATTCTTAATCAAGATGGAAGTGTTTATCATATAAATATTTTACCAGAGGATTTAGCAGAAACTATTATTCTCGTAGGAGACCCAGGCCGCGTTCCTGCCGTATCAAAATACTTTGATCGTATTGAGGTAAAAAAACAAAAACGCGAATTTGTCACGCACACCGGGTATTTTAACAATAAACGAGTATCTGTTGTATCAACGGGCATTGGAACCGATAATATTGATATTGTTTTAAATGAGCTGGATGCTTTAGCAAATATTGATTTTCAAAAACGTCAGGTTAAAGAAAAATTAACCAGCTTAACCTTGGTTCGTCTGGGTACAGCGGGAGCCTTACAGCCTGAGATTGAGCTTGATAGTTTTGTTCTTTCCAGCCATGGTTTGGGTTTTGATTGTCTCATGACCTTTTATGATGCAATTTTTTTACCGGAAGAAATACAATTACTTGCTGAGGCAAAAAAACATTTTTTACCACTGACCCCTTTTTATCTTGCCTCTGGTTATTTGCCCTTGATTGAAAAATTTGCACCCCATTGTACGGTAGGTATTACCGCAACCTGTGCTGGCTTTTATGCACCACAAGGCAGAATATTGAGAGGAGAGGCCAAAGAAAAAGATTTTATTAGCAAAATGCATACCTTTAGGGCACAAAATCATCGAATTACAAATTTTGAAATGGAAACCTCGGGGATTTATGGACTGGGCCGCATGTTAGGTCACCATTGTTGTTCTATTAATGCCATTGTTGCAAATCGGATTACACAACGTTTTTCATCCGATCCTTATGCAGCAATTGATCGCATGATACAAATGGCTTTGCCAATAGCGACATCTGCGCCTTTGTAGTTTCCGCGCTTGAAAACGCGAGATTTGTATTATGTATTTGAGCGCTTGATGTCATTCTCGCGAAGGCGGGAACCCATCGTCAAACTTGCATGGTGCGGATTAATGGATGGGTTCCCGCCTTCGCGGGAATGACATTGAGCGCTCAAATACATAATACAAATCACGGCATTTCTACCGTGGGGAGTATAAAATACGCTAAGCAATCAATTAAAAGGAGTTAAAAAATGTGTCGATTTGCCGCATATCTTGGACGTCCAATCATTATAGATGAATTGTTATTTAAGCCATCCAATTCACTTATCAAGCAAAGTATTCGTGCCCGAGAAACCGATGAGCCATTGAATGGTGATGGTTTTGGTTTAGGGTGGTATGCCCACCAGATCGATTATACTCCGGCAGTATTTGCTTCGATGCAACCTGCTTGGAATGATCGCAACTTGCAGCATTTGGCAGCTAAAATACGTACTCACTGTGTTTTTGCGCATGTTCGTGCAGCAAGTACGGGAGGGGTCAATATCTATAATTGCCATCCCTTTACCTATAAACGCTTTTTATTCATGCATAATGGGGGTATTGGGGGATTTGAAAAACTCAAACGTCACATACGTCATGAATTATCGGATGAAATTTATGATTGGGTAAAAGGACAAACTGATTCAGAACATTTTTTTGGGTTATTTTTGCAGATTTTTGAAAATATGCATGGACAGTATAATGCAGAGTCAATGGCTAAGGCATTAACAGAAACAATCAAAGTATTAACAAGACTGCAAAAAAAATACGGAATTGAAGAAGTCAATTATCTGAATATTGCTTTGACTGATGGTTTTAGTCTGCTGGCAACGCGTTATATTTCGCATCCTGAAGTTGCCTGTCCAACCTTATATTATGCGGCGGGGAGTTCATATGAGGCACGAGACGGAGCTTGTCATGTTTTGCCTGTCAATCCAGCAGAGGGAATAGAGGCTTTTTTGCTGGTTTCGGAGAAGTTGACGAATTATAAATGTGAATGGATTGAAATTCCGGTGAATCATATGTTGCTGGTTCAACAGGATTTATCACTTGAAATGAGGGCGATGGATAAGGTGTGATGTATTCAGCCCTCTCAAGTGAGCAATAGCATGGAACGGCTGTGGTTCCCTCTCCCCTTGTGGGAGAGGGTTAGGGAGAGGGGTAACAAATATCAGAGTAGGTAAATATTGCTGACGCAATGATGAGGCTTGTTGCTGAACAATCTGTCGTGTCTGATTTTCGTTAGATCTGTTTACACCCTCATTTTCAGGGTTTATTCGATATTTTTTTCCCCTCTCCCTAACCCTCTCCCGCAAGGGGCGAGGGAACCACAGCCGCTCCCTGCTATTGCCCTCTTTCTTATGAGGGCTGAGTAGTAAGCATTTATTTAAAAATATACGCTGTTGAAAAATCTTTAGATGGCTCTATAGCTTCGCACTCAGAAGGAGCTTGATTTGCAAGTTCTACAGTTGGGTAAATATCAATAAAGTTATCAATGCCTTTTTTACTTCTTATAAATTGCTCAGGATCAAATCCATATTTGCGCAAGGTACTGTCTGGAATAAATGACATGGATGACGCTTCATATAATAGATCAGGTTTATTTGAAAGTCAGCTTGCTTCGCTACCAACTGGACAAAATCATTCCTAGGCGGTATCAGTGCACATCTCGTTTCACTTGGTTTCCATTCGATGAGATTGGTATTTTGGGGTTTTGCTAAGAAATTTGAATAATTTCTTTTATTTGAAATTAGAGTCTGTTGACAATTGGTTCTTTGAAGCGAAAAAGGAGAGAATCGAGGAAAAATTGGTTCTTGTTTGAGGCGAATAGCAAGCTATTTAACGAAAACAAGAACCAATTTTTACCGATTACACTCTTTTTGCAGCC
>JABEVJ010000216.1 GCA_013043985.1 Legionellales bacterium
ACTGCACAATATGAATAACTATTGCTGGTTTTAATCGTTTCATATGACGAAAAATAGCGGCGTCATAAACCCCTAAATATGAAACGCTTCGGGTATAGTTATTCATATTGTGCAGTTTTAATCGTTTCTTCTGGCGTAAAATAGCAAGTTAGAAAACCGAAAATTCAGGTGTGTTGAGTATATCATTACATAACTTTATGAGGCTGTGCAAATGAACGTATTGATTTTTGATATTGAAACAATACCCGATGTCGATACGGGTCGCAAATTATATAATCTAACTAATCTGAACGATGAAGAAGTCATTCTGGCAATGATGCAACTACGTCGTCAGGATGTCGAACATGATTTTTTGCCTCATTATCTTCAACGTGTTGTTGCTATTTCAATTGTCATACGGCAAAACGACAGTCATCGTAATAAACTTAAAGTATGGTCGCTCGGTGAAAATACTGCCTCAGAAAGTGAACTCATTCAGCGTTTTTTTGATGGTATCGATAAACTGAACCCAACTTTGGTTTCCTGGAATGGCACTGGTTTTGATTTGCCCGTATTGCATTACCGTGCCTTATTACACGGGATACAGGCTCCCCGCTATTTTGAAACGGGAGATGACGATCAAGCTTTCCGTTTTAATAATTACTTGAACCGCTACCATAACCGCCATATGGATTTAATGGATATTCTCTCAGCTTATCAGGGGCGCGCCAGTGCTTCTCTTGATAATATCACCAAAATGCTCGGTTTTCCCGGCAAAATGGGCAAAAGTGGTGCTCATGTATGGCAACAATATTGCACGGGTGAAATTGATGATATTCGTCATTATTGTGAAACGGATGTACTCAATACTTATCTGGTTTTCTTGCGTTTTCAATTGATCCGCGGAAAACTCACCCCTGTTGAGTATGAGGCTGAACTAACACTGTTGAAGCACTATTTAACTGAAGAAAATAAACCCCACCTTGCTGAGTTTTTACAGACCTGGGAAAAACAATGAATAAAGTCCTTTCTAATTTTGAAGCTGTCATCACCGACCTAAGCCATGATGGACGCGGTATTTCGCATATTAATGGAAAAACAACATTTATCAGAGGAGCTCTGCCAAATGAAACTGTCAAGGCACAATACACCAATAAGCGGAGTCAATTTGACGAAGCCAATTTAATAGAGATTATCGTACCAAGCGCAGAACGCGTGACACCGCCCTGCCAACATTTTGGTGTTTGTGGCGGCTGCAGCCTGCAACATATGTCTCCTGCCCTCCAAATAACGCACAAGCAAGCTGTTTTATTAAATCATCTCAAGCATTTTGGTCAGATTGAGCCCGACCAAATATTAGCTCCCATCACAGGAGCCACATTGGGTTATCGCCGCAAAGGCAGACTCGGGGTGCGATATGTACGCAAAAAAGAACGTTTGCTGGTTGGTTTTCGCGAAATAAATGGACGAATGCTAGCTGATTTAAAGCAATGCGAAGTACTTGATCCCCGCGTCGGAGTGCATTTAACCGATCTTATCCAGCTTGTTAGCAACTTGGCTCATTATGATCATATTCCCCAAATTGAAGTGGCTATGGGCGATGAGAAAACTGCTTTGATTTTTCGTCATATGGTTCCTTTTGATCAAACCGAAATACAACAATTATGCGAATTTGGCCAAACACATGAATTTGATATTTATTTGCAGCCAGCTGGCGTAGCAAGTATTCACAAAATTTGGCCGCAAGATGAAAATTTACGTCTTTCTTATAAAATTTCCCAAGAAAAACTTGAGCTTCTTTTTCATCCGGCTGATTTTACACAAGTTAATGCAGATATTAATCAAAAAATGATTCAACAAGCACTTGAATTACTGGATATTTCGCCAAATGATTGTGTGCTTGATCTTTTTTGTGGATTAGGTAATTTCACCCTTCCGATTGCAAAACATGCTAAACAAGTAACAGGTGTCGAGGGTGATGCAGAAATGGTCAAACGTGGCAATGAAAATGCTGCCCACAATCAGCTTGAAAATGCCTCATTTTATAGTGCGAATTTAATGGAAGATTGTTCTCAAATGCCCTGGTTTAAGCCTATTTATGATAAAATATTGATTGATCCTCCAAGAACGGGTGCTGAAAATATCATTAATCACTTACCCAAACTCAAAGCCAAACGTATTGTGTATGTTTCCTGCAATCCTGCCACCTTGGCGCGCGATGCAGGGATATTGGTCAAACAGGGATATCGCTTGAAGTGCGCGGGAGTAATGGATATGTTTCCTCATACAGAGCATGTTGAATCTATTGCCCTGTTTGAAATTTAATTAGAATATCGCCGCAGGCTCAATTCCGAGGAGGATGAGATGGTCAAGCTAAAAGAAAATACCTTCCTACAAGAAGATGGTCAAATTAATACTGAAAATTGGTTAGCTCGTCTTTCTACAATCTTTCCACCGCATTATATTGAACCGATCAGTCAGGGTATCGATTTTTTGTGGCTCATTCATGACAAATTACAGAACAGCGAATTACTGATAACAAGTCTTTCCATGGCTGAAATTTTAGTTGATCTGCAAACTGATCCTGAAACGATTGTTGCCTCTTTATTCTGCAGTTATGTGCAAACAGAGCAACTCACTCTTGACGATATCAGTGCAAAACTAGGCACTGTGATTCCTAAACTAATCGCAGGAACACTGCGGATGGATGCAATACATTATAACGCCTCTGTCGATCATAAAGAGCAACAACAAAGCCTCGATAATTTGCGAAAAATGATGCTGGCAATCATTGACGATGTCCGTGTTGTATTAATCAAACTCGCCGAACAAACTGCACTTATTCGCGAAGCTCAAACCAGCACCCCTGTAAAAAGTAGCCCCCTTGCAAAACCCGCTTCTGCAAAAAAGGACGAGGAGCATACGGAGCGCAGAGCCGGAATGTACACGCGAGTACATGAGGACTCGAGCACCGGAGCGACAAAGTCCTTTAAAGCAGAAGTAGGGTTATGCAAGGGGTCTGATAAACAACTTGCTCTGGATGTGATGTATATTTACGCCCCACTTGCCAGCCGCTTAGGGATTGGACAATTAAAATGGGAACTTGAAGACTTAGCCTTCCGCCAGCTTCATTCCCATGATTACAAAGAAATTGCAAAATCGCTAGACTCACGCCGCATTGATAGAGAGCAATATGTCGAGCAAGTCATGCAGGAGTTGCGGCTTGCTCTGCAGAGTGCAGGCTTGGAAGACTTTGAGATGATGGGTCGAGCCAAACATATTTACAGTATCTATCGCAAAATGAAGCGAAAAGATGTCGATTTTTCTCATATTTATGATGTCATTGCGATTCGGGTACTGACTACAACGGTGCATGAAGCTTATACCGCGCTCAGTACCGTTCATTCAATATGGCAACAAATTCCTGCTGAATTTGATGATTATATCAGTAAACCCAAGCCCAACGGTTACCGTTCAATCCATACTGCGGTTGTTGGTCCACAAAATAAAAATATCGAAGTACAGGTGCGTACGCGACAAATGCATGAGGAATCTGAACTCGGTATCGCCGCGCATTGGAAATATAAAGAAGGTGCCGAGACAGAGCTGCATTTTGAAAAGAAAATTGCCTGGTTGCGTCAAGTAATTGAATGGCAACGTGATATTGCCAACCATGAAACGGGGATCACCAATGCCGATATTCACGCTTTGTTTGATGATAGAGTCTATGTATTCACCCCCGCAGGAGAAGTAATTGACTTACCGAAAGGCTCAACTCCTCTTGATTTTGCTTATGCCATACACAGTCAAATAGGTCATCGTTGTCGGGGAGCCAAAGTCAATGGCAATATTGTTCCACTGACTTATGCAATGAATACGGGTGAGTGCATTGAAATTTTAACTGCAAAACACCCTGGGCCCAGCCGTGATTGGTTAAATACCAGTACAGGCTATATCCACACCGATAAAGCGCGCTCACGGATCAGCCACTGGTTTAAACAACTGGATGTGGCGCAACATATACAAGAAGGACGAGCCGCACTTGAGCGTGAACTAAAACATCGGCATTTAGGACAAATTGATCTGAATAAGCTTGCACGAAAAATGCACTGTAAGACAACCGATGATCTTTGTTTAGGGATTGGGCGTGCGGAGATTCGGCTTTCAAATGTCATGCAACATGCGCAAACGCTCTCAACACAAATTATTCAACCCGATGCTCCCGTTGTGGCAAAACCCTTACCCATGTCTGAGACCATATCAACAGGCACCGCCGCAGTACAGGGGGTATCAGGTATTATGACCATGACTGCCAAATGTTGTAAGCCTGTTCCTGGCGATAGTGTTATTGGCTATATTACACGAGGACGCGGTATTACCATTCACCGCATTGATTGTAAAAATCTTATCCAATTACCCAATCGCGATCGCTTGATAGAAGTAGACTGGCAACAGCAGAAAAAAGAAAACTATCCCGTTGATATTCTTTTAAAAGCGCATGATCACACTGATCTGCTCAAAGACATCAGCGGATTACTCAGTACCGAAAAAATTCGTATGTTAAAACTTAATACGGTGCCTGCTCAGCAAAATGTATTGATTTATTTCAGCATTGAGATCAGTGATCATGCTCTGCTGCAGCGCATCATGGATAAGCTGACGCATTTGCCGGGAGTGATGCTGGTTCAGCGAGTAAGTGGGTGAATATACTCAACACACATGAGTATATAAAGGCGCTTCGAGTATATTTTTCAAACAAATCCCTCATCAATCTAATGTTTTGTTAATAACAATAAATTATAATCAATCTCTTTAAACTAAAGTGACCCCCTCTGTCTAGACCAAAAAACAAAAAAAGTTAGAGAGAGCATTTACTGTACACAGAATATTAAAACATACCTATGTATTTATTAATAATACGCCTC
>JABEVJ010000217.1 GCA_013043985.1 Legionellales bacterium
TGTTTTTTTTCACTATTTCCACTTAGGTTCCGTATCTCCAGCCGTACAACTCTCTGTTTACTCTATCACCTACGCACGCGGCTTTCGTACGGAATGACACCGAGCGTGGTCAAAAATATTTTAGTAACTCGTAATCTCAATCGCGGAGACTATACCCAACTTTTCTTTACGAAAAAACAGCTACAGAACCTCTACGCTCAAACATCTCTGGAAACTCATCTCTCAAAACAAGATTTTCATTACAATAATCAAGCACTACTTGAGGCAAACACTCAATATAACTTCCCTGTATATAAGGAATGCCTGCAAAACTAGCAACGCTCATTACCTCGTGAAAACTGTGATTCCCACCAGTAATTAAAAAACTCGCACAACAAAACACATACTCTAATAGTTCTTCTTGCGAAAATTCACCATATGATAATGCACCATGAATAAATGTTTTGGTATGTGAAGATAACCCGGCAATACAAGGCATATTTTCTTTGATAGCCAAGTGATAGAACAATGAAGATTTATCAAGCTCAAATATATCCAATGCACGTTGATGAAAAGTCCCCTCACCTAACATTTTACTGCGAGCCTTATTGCGAACTATTCCTCTTGCTGTTGATAAGACAGGCTCATTGATTGCTTTCGAAAATCTACCTCGTTTTTCTGGGTTGAATAAATCATTTGGAAAAGTGTGACGGGCAGCATTATAGCAAGCCAATGAATCGAGTTTGCTGTTTGGCAAAATTTTATTTGGCAAATTTAAATAAATTCGATAACAAAAAGCCGCATGTATTTGTAAAACTTGAGTTAAATCAACCTGCTGGTTTTCTAAAGTCGATATTATTTTTTCAAGCAAAACGCCTACGGACTGCTCTTTTGCTTGTGGCTGATTATTGCAAGTAGATAAATCAAGACGGCCAAAATATTTTTCATTAAGTAACTCTTCAGTTATTCTTTTATCTGACTCGATTAACCTGAAAACCGAGTCATAATTTTGATGAATTAATCCTAAAATAGCGTTTGACATTTTTCTCACTGATGTAAATAATTGCGGATTATCAATTGCAATCGCAGCCAACTTGGACTCAAAATATTCGTGATGAGTTAATTTTATTTCTTTTATAACAGTTTCTTTATTTGAAACTGCTGAGTTAAAAAATGTATATTCTAATTTCATGACACTCTCGCTTTGTTGTTATATTATTATTCCAGAACATAAATTTATCCTGAAGCAACGAGAGTAAGCATACCTAATACATGTGACTTAAATAAAATTCATTTTAACTGTTATCGTGATAGTTTTAAACTATACCACCTGTCCTGCAGCCCAAGCTGAAGACCAGGCCCACTGAAAATTAAAACCGCCCAGCCAGCCTGTTACATCAACAACTTCGCCGATAAAGTATAAGCCAGGAACATCTCGCACCTCCATAGTTTTTGAAGATAAAGCTGCCGTATCCACCCCTCCCAGTGTCACCTCTGCTGTGCGATATCCTTCGGTACCATTAGGTTTAATTGTCCATTGATGGAGCAAATCAGCAGTTTCAGCGCATTGTTTATGTGAAATGGCTGGCAAAGGTTGTTCAGCAAGCTCTGATGGAAGCAAGGCAGCAAGAACACTCTTTGGAAGATATTCGAGTAATTGTGTTTTTAACATAACCTGAGATCGATTTTGCTTTGCATTTTTCAGCAGATGAAGCAAATCCAGTTTAGGTAATAAATTAATGACAATTTCCTCACCGGGTTCCCAATAGGATGATATTTGTAAAACGGCAGGACCACTTAAGCCACGGTGAGTAAACAAAATATTTTCATCAAAACGACGGCGCAGACTACTGACTTCACTTGTCACAGCAACGCCCGATAACGAATCAAGCCTGGCTTTGTCTGCAGGCTGCAGGGTAAATGGCACTAATCCGGCTCGTGTCGGCCACACTTTCAATGCAAATTGCTCAGCTATTTTATATCCAAAGGGAGAGGCTCCCATGGTAGGAATTGAAAGACCACCTGTGGCTATAACCAGTGATTCGCATTGCAATTTTTCTTGTTCGGTCTGAATGCTGAAAAGCTGAGTTCCTTTTTGTGAAACAGTCGTAATGCGGGTATGTAACTGAATGGAAACACCCGCTTTTTCGCACTCTGCCAGCAACATATTCACAATATCTTGCGCTTTATTGTCACAAAATAATTGTCCTAGTGTTTTTTCATGAAATGGAATTTTGTATTTATTAACAAGGGCAATAAAATCCCACTGGGTATAACGACTCAATGCGGATTTGCAAAAATGAGGATTTTGGGAAATATAATTTTCATGGGTGGTATGGAAATTGGTAAAATTACAGCGTCCACCACCAGACATCAAAATTTTTTTTCCTACTTTATTAGCGTGATCGAGTACCAATACCGAACGATTCCGTTTACCTGCCTCGATAGCACACATGAGGCCGGCCGCACCTGCCCCTATGATGATAACATCAAACTTTTTCATATATATAAAAATCTACAAAACATTTTCAAAGAATAGAGTATACTTCAATATAGAGAGATATCCAAATCAGGATATCCTCATCGTGCTTCAAGATGCAAAACTCTTCGCATCAAGAGTAGACTACGGTTGGGCAAAAAACGAGGAAAAAAAATGGCTGCAAAACCGATCATTTTTAGCCTGTTCAATGACGAACCATTCTCAGACGTCATTTGTCAAAAAACAGGCTGTGAACTAGGGAAGTGTACCATTCACGAGTTTCCTGACCGCGAAACACTCGTTAGGATTGAAACGAATGTAAAAAACAGACCCGTTGTACTCTTGGCAAGTCTAGATAACCCTAATAGCAAAATTGCCCCATTGATTTTTGCGATAGAAACTCTGAGGGATGCTGGGGCATCCCAAGTTGGCCTCATTACGCCTTATTTGGCTTACATGAGACAAGACAAAGCATTCCATACTGGCGAGGCTGTTACATCACAGTATTTTGCTAAATTACTGTCAAGCTACCTGGACTGGATCATTACCATTGCACCTCATCTGCACCGATGGCATGACTTAAATCAAGTATTTAGCATCCCCTCTACCGTTTTATATGCAAGCCCCAACATTGCCAACTGGATAAAACGACATGCCAAACAACCCGTATTAATCGGACCCGATATGGAAAGTAGACAATGGGTAGCTGAAATCGCTAAACGATGTGATGCTCCCTATCTAATTGGTGGCAAAAAGCGAACAGGAGATGAGACCGTTACCTCCACCATCTCCCAACTTAAACTCTATCCTAATCATACTCCGATTGTAATTGATGATATCGTCTCAACAGGAATGACAATGCTTGAAACAATCAAACATGTTCAATCCTATTCCACTAAAGACATTATTTGCATTGGTGTTCACGCTTTGTTTTCCAAAAATGCTTATCAGGCATTATTACAAACCGGTATTTCCAAGCTGGTAACATGCAACACTATACTGCATCCTACTAATGAAATTGACTTGAGTAATATTATTATTGAAGAAATTGTTTCTTTTTATCATCTAATATAAGATTTCCTTGACATATATAGTCTCCGCACTTGAGATTCCGAGTATCTAATATTTACTTAATATATTGCTCATATAATAAACTTTTTAGACGGATTAATTATACCCGAAGCGTTTCATATTTCGGGATTTATGACGCAGCTATTTTTCGTCTTATGGCACGCTACAATTATAACCACTCAGGAATAAAACCCATGACTTTAATCCAACAATTACAAAAAGCAGAAATAACAGACCATCAAAGTATACTTCTCCAATTTTCAGCGACTATGAAAGACGAAATTAAAAGTTTTTTTTATCTGGAAAAAATATTGATAGCATTGTCGAACAATAAACATAATTTCAATGAGTTGGATCAATATAATCTTGAGGAAGTAGAAGAGCTTACCGATGATAATAAACTATTGGTACTTAAATTGTTAACTCAAGATGGAACAGATACCTTTAGAAATCTCATTATTGAAAGCTCTGCTCAAACCTCTTCCAAAAATGGGGTAGAGCTTATCGATAATAATAAACCATCAGTACTGCAATCATTAACTCAAAACGAAACAGATATCTTTAAAAAGCCCTTTCCCAAAATCTCTAATCAAACCCCTTCTCAAAAATTAGCGGCCATTTTTTTTACCTTCTCACAATCGGAAACAGTTATTGAGCTTTTATCACATACTTTGAATCAATTTTTCATTAACAGTTCTGACTTAATAACTAAATACGAGGATTTATTCCATATTCTTAATTCCTTATATTTTGAAACCGATGAAAATATTAACTCTATTCTCTTAAATAGTTTGTTAATTACCCTTGGATCTGAAAAGCTAGGAACTTTGATTAACAATAATATGGCGCATTTTCTCGATATATTAAGTCGTATTAACTCAACAGATATCAATACAATACTCTCACGATTTCCAGACTCCCTTTTAGAAAACTTAATGAGTAATTTTGAAAATATAAAACAATTAACCACGCTATTTTTTCATGAACTCAATGATAATTTAGAAATGAATCCAGAAAACGGCTCCAGTTTATGCGATTTATTGGTTACTTTAGAGCAAGCACTTCCGGTAGGTACCATCAGCAAACATTTTGCTCGCTCTGAAAATACAAATTATATTTCCTCCTTATTATCTCCCTCTGTAAATAATGATTTTTTGAACTATTTTAATCTTACTCACAATTCTTTCAATTTGATTGATAACAGTGAATTGGAAAATATGATGAATCCCTCCGCATGGAGACGCGATATTGACAATTTTTGCAATACTTTTGGCGAACCAACCCAGATACAAAACGACGATTGGGAATTGGAACAAGCTCTAAAAATGTCCATAGAATTTTTTTCAACAAACTCGCAGAATTCAATAACTAATAAACGTAAAAGAATAGATGACAATCTTAACGTGAATCAAAAAAAACAAAAAATAACTAACTCAAATCTATCTATGTTTTCTCGGTCTGCTTCTAATAAAAACAAGAATTTTGAAAACACTCTTCTCGATTCTGAAAATGTCATTCGTGCGATAAGGATAATTTCAGATTCTGAAATTTCATTTGATTTTGCTGGATTGATACGCGAATTAAGTCGCTCCAATCTGAATACGAGCGATTTCGAATTACAGAATAAAATGGAAGAAAAATTTACGCCATATTTTGTTTTAATTGATTATACTCTCAATAAATTTTGTGATTTGAAAGAATATGCTCACCTCGAAGGTCATATCACATCACGACATAATAATGCATACAATGCTTATGCTATCAAATTCGATCATCCTAAAATTGATATATTGCGCATTAGCCAATATTTTGTTGAGATTATTTTGTCTCTAGCCCAACAACCGGATAATATAAAAGAACTTATTGTTAATAGAGATATGAGTGCTTTAGACTCACTTCTTGAATCTGCTCCTATGGCTTCAGAAGCACAACCCGTTAACGGTATGAACGGCATAAAATAAAGGAGATACGGAACCCAAGTGAAAATAGTGAAAAAAACAAAGGAGCCTCTCGACAAACCCCTTAATAGGGATGTTTACAGAGATTTAGCCTGATTTTTTCATGCATCTCCCACTTGGGTTCCGTATCTCAAGAAGTCGTAGGAAGCTCACGACTCTTTTCACCTTCAAGCGCGACTTTCGTACGGAATGACACCGTTGTTTTCTACTTTTTAGAGTAAAAAACCAGAGATAAAAATTGAATCTCAATGTTTACCATAGAGACCTATTAACGAAGCCATACCCAAAATATGACCTGACATTGCTTGATTCAGTTGATCAGCTGTCAAGCCCGGGTCGACATATAAAGCCTGATCCAATGCATATAACTCAAAACGATAGTGGTGAGTCCCTGATGTTGGACAAGGGCCTTGATAGATGCTTTTATCCCAGCTATTCTTGCCAACCAGTGCTCCCGCCATTTTGGCCTGGTAAGCTGCTGGAACAGAGGTTGCATCAAGAGGAAGATTATACATTACCCAATGAATCCAGTTTTTGTTTTTGGAATCAGGGTCGCGCACAACAAGGGCATAAGCTTCTGTATTTGCTGGAGCGTCAGACCATGACAAAGGCGGAGAGATATCTTTACCCTGACAAGTATAAAGAGCAGGTATAGCTGAGCCTGCTTCAAAGGCTGAGCTAGTCAATGTCAATGCATTTGCTGTACTGGTGAGAGCCAATCCGGCTATGAACAAACCCGTTATTAATTTCCTCATTCCTTACTCCTTAAAATTAATATCCTATGTTTTGAGTAAATGTAACCTTCCATCTATTAATTCATAACATTTACTCATACGTTTGGCCAAAGCCAAATCATGTGTCACCATCACAAAACTCGTGCCAACATCCTGATTTAATTGCAACATCGTATCATAGACCAATCCGGCAGTTTGATGATCCAGGTTACCAGTTGGCTCATCTGCCAGAACACATAATGGCTTAGTCACTAATGCACGTGCAATAGCCGTACGTTGCCTTTCACCACCCGATAATTCGCCTAATTTATGTGCAAGCCGATGTTCCAGCCCAACTTGCTCTAATATAGCTTTAGCTTGTTCCTCTGCTGATTTGATGCTTATTTTACGAAGCAAAAGCGGCATTGCCACATTTTCAAGTGCAGTAAATTCCGGTAATAAATAATGCATTTGATACACAAAACCAAGTTTTTCATTGCGTAATTCACAACGTTTTTTTTCTGATAAACGATTGATCGGCTCTCCATCAACCAGGACATCGCCCTCGGTGGGTTTGTCTAAACCACCTAACAAATGCAGCAAAGTGCTTTTTCCTGAACCCGATGCACCAATAATGGCTACCTGCTCGCCACGCTGTAACTCAAAATCAATACCAAGCAAAACATCCACCATGAGTTTTCCATCATGATAACGTTTTACTAGGTTATTTACAGATAAAACCGGATTATTCATAGCGTAAAGCTTCCACGGGTTGTATTTTTGCTGCTCGCCAGGCAGGATATATTGTCGCCAATAAACTCATCAAAAATGCCAAAGCACATACCTCAATGATATCGCTCGCTTCCATTTTTGAAGGGAGATAATTGACGTAATAAACACTGGATGACAATAATTGAAGATTAAAATAATCCTGCAAAAACTGCACAATTTCAGTGACATGTAAGGATAGAAAAATACCACCTATCAAACCAAATATCGTACCAATCGAGCCAACAATGGTGCCTTGAATAATAAAAATACTCATGACACGTCTGGGAGTTGCGCCAAGGGTGCGTAAAATGGCAATATCCGCTTGTTTGTCATTAATCAGCATCACCAGGCTGGATACCAGATTAAATGCAGCTACTGCAATAATCAAGATTAAAATTAAAAACATCATGGTTTTCTCAAGGGCAATCGCTTGAAAAAACTGTCCATATTGTTGGGTCCAGTTCACAATAATCGAATTAGGCGACAATATTTTACTTAATTGATTTGCAATAGTGGGCGCTAGATATAAATCAGTCAGCTTCAAACGTAATCCATTCACATGCGTGCCTGTTTGATATAACGTTTGAGCATCCTGCAAATTAATATACGCCATTGTGGTGTCATAACCAAAACCGGAGCCCGGGTTAAAAATACCGACAACCGTAAAGCGTTTGTAGCGCGGAATAAAGCCCATGGGCGTAGTCGCGCCAATCGGCGTGATCAAAGTCACCTTGTCACCGACGATAGCACTCAGATTAGCCGCCAATCCTTGCCCTAATACAATACCGAAGCTGCCAGGAGTTAATGCCTTCATTGAGCCTTCAGACATAATTTGTTGAATTTGTGAAATATGGATTTCCCTGTCAGGAATAACACCAAAAACCATGGTCGGATGCACTTGACCAAAGCTGACCAGCATCCCCTGCCCTGCAATATATGGCGAAGTAGCAACCACATCTGGATAATGACTTAACTGCTTGTCGAGACTTTGCCAATCTGGTAATTGACCCGTTTCAGTACTGATGGTAATCTGAGGTGCCATACTGAAAACTCGGTCTTTTATCTGAGCATCGAAACCATTCATAACGGAAAGCACTGTAATCAATACCATCACGCCAAGAGCGATTCCCAACATTGATGACATGGAAATGAAGGAAATAAAATGATTACGCCGTTTCGCCCGGGTGTAACGTAAGCCGATAAATAATGATAAGGGTTTAAACATAGCCTGCTTTTTGTTAAAGTGAATATTCTCATTAGAAGAGTTCTATTGTACCGCGTAAATGAAAAAGGAACAATAATGCAAGGATTAAATAAAATTGTCGCCACCTATGAAGAAGCCATGGCTGGGATTACCAGCGGAATGACCATTATGGTCGGGGGATTTGGCTTGTGTGGCATTCCGGAAGGTTTGATTCGTTATGTGCATGATATCGATCTGCATAGCTTAACCTGCATTTCAAACAATGCAGGAGTGGATGGTTTTGGTCTGGGCTTGTGGCTTGCCAAAAGACAGATTAAAACGATGATCGCTTCTTATGTTGGCGAAAATGCTTTATTTGAGCAGCTTTCACTTTCAGGTGAAATGGAGATTATTCTTACCCCTCAAGGAACATTGGCTGAAAAAATCCGTGCAGGAGGTGCAGGTATTCCTGCCTTTTACACCGCAACGGGTTATGGCACGCTGGTCGCCGAAGGCAAGGAAGTAAAAGAATTTGATGGGCGCCATTATCTTATGGAGCGTTCACTCACAGCTGATTTTTCCTTGATTCGAGCATGGAAAGCAGATACCTATGGTAACTTGATCTACCGCAAAACAGCGATGAACTTTAACCCGATGATGGCAACTGCTGGCAACATCACTGTCGCTGAAGTGGAAGAGATTGTTGAACCCGGTGAGTTAGATCCTGATCATATTCACACGCCCGGTATTTATGTCGATCGTGTTATCAAAGGAAACTTTGAAAAACGCATTGAACGTCTCATGCTTTCTAAGGAGTGAGCTCATGCCTTTATCCCGTGAACAAATTGCGATGTGTATCGCACGTGAAATACAAGACGGTTATTATGTCAATTTAGGCATAGGAATGCCTACTTTGGTGGCCAATTATATTCCCCCTGAACTTGAAGTTATGTTGCAGTCAGAAAATGGCTTGCTTGGCATGGGGCCTTATCCCACTAAATTTGAAGTTGATCCTGATCTCATCAATGCAGGAAAAGAAACGGTTACCGTGGTAAAAGGTGGCGCTTTTTTTTCTACAGCTGAGAGTTTTGCTATGATACGAGGCGGACATGTTGATTTGACCGTATTGGGTGCCTTTGAGGTTGATCAACAAGGCAATATTGCTTCCTGGATGATTCCTGGAAAAATGATTAAAGGCATGGGTGGCGCAATGGATTTAGTTGCTGGTGCTAAAAAAATTATTGTAGCCATGCTCCATGCAAATAAAGAAAAACAATCTAAATTACTTAAGCAATGTACTCTCCCATTAACTGGCGTTGGCTGTATTCAACAAGTTGTTACCGATTATGCGGTGTTGGATATTAGAGAAGGTGCGTTTCATTTGCGTGAACGAGCACCAGGGGTTTCAGTCGAGGAAATTATTTCGCTCACTGAGGGTAAACTGGTTGTGCCTGATTATGTGCCTGAAATGGTGTTTTGAGCTTAAGACCACTTCTCGAAGAATTTTATTGAGGGAAAGCCAACAATAAGATACCATATTATACTCAACACACATGAATATATTCGATATTTTTACCCCTCTCCCTAACGGCTTCGCCCCCCTCGCTACGCTCTCCCGCAAGGGGAGAGGGAACCACAGCCGCTCCGTGCTATTCCCTCTCAGAGGGCTGAGTAATAACTATATTCTTATGTTATAAGGAAATTACGTCATGACTTACCACCTCACCCATCTCATCAATGGTCAACCACATACTGGCAGCTCATCACGCAGCAATGATTTATTTAATCCTGCTACTGGCGAACTTATCGGACACGTACCGCTGGCTGAGGTCAGTGATGTCAATTTGGCCGTTGCAGCCGCAAAAGCTGCCCTTCCCGCCTGGTCAAACACACCCGTTATAAAACGTGTTCGTATTCTCGCTTTTTTTAAACACTTAATTGAAGAAAATATCAGTGAGCTGGCAAGTATCATTACCCGAGAACATGGCAAAACACTTGATGATGCTAAAGGCTCTATTCTGCGCGGGATAGAGGTCCTTGAATTTATTCTAGCGGCCCCTTATCTGCTGGAGGGGCGTTTTTCAGATCAGGTCTCCAATGGAATTGATTGTTACTCCATACGTCAAGCTGTCGGTGTATGTGTCGGCATTACACCCTTCAATTTTCCTGCCATGATTCCGCTTTGGATGTTTCCAGTCTCGATTGCCTGTGGCAATACTTTTGTGCTTAAACCCTCCGAGCGCGATCCTTCTTGTGCGCAGCATTTAGTTAAAATGGCGCATGAAGCAGGTATACCCGATGGTGTCATCAATCTTATCCATGGTGATAAAGTGGCTGTTGATGCCTTATTGGCTCATCCTGATGTGGCTGCAGTTAGTTTCGTTGGCTCAACTCCCATTGCCGAATATGTTCATCACACTGCATCGCTCCATCGTAAGCGAGTACAAGCCTTTGGCGGAGCAAAAAATCATGCAGTTATTATGCCTGATGCCGATATTAAACAGGCTGCCGATGCTATTGCTGGCGCTGCTTTCGGCTCATGTGGTCAACGTTGTATGGCCATTTCGGTTGCTGTGGTTGTAGGTGATAAGCTTGCTGAAAAGCTGCTGCCTCATTTGATTGGACATGCAAACTCGCTACGGATTGGCAAGGGTGATCAGCCTAACATTGACATGGGGCCGCTGGTCAGTGCCGCACAGAGAGAGAAAGTCCTTGCTTTTGTTGAATCAGGAGTAAATGAAGGCGCAACACTTGTCGTCGATGGACGGGAATATAAACATCCTGATTATCCCCATGGTTATTATCTTGGTGCGCATATTTTTGATCATGTCCATCCTGAAATGCTGATTTATCAAGAAGAAATTTTTGGCCCTGTTCTCTGTATTGTACGGGTAAGCAGTGAAGATGAAGCATTAAAATTAATTAATGCACATCCATATGCCAATGGAACGGCTATTTTTACACGGGATGGTGATAGTGCACGAGAATTTTCTCGCCGGGTCGAGGTTGGCATGGTTGGGATTAATGTTGCCATTCCGGTACCTGTGGCTCAACACAGTTTTGGCGGTTGGAAACGTTCACGCTTTTCCGATCTTGGTATGTTTGGTCAGGACAGTATTTTATTTAATACCAAACTCAAAACCATTACGACACGTTGGCCTGGCGGATTGCGTGAACAGTCGGCTTATGTTATGCCGAGTCATGAGTAGGGTCTGTTGACAATTGGTTCTTTGAAGCGAAAAAAGAGAGAATCGAGGAAAAATTGGTTCTTGTTTGAGGCGAATAGCAAGCTATTTAACGAAA
>JABEVJ010000218.1 GCA_013043985.1 Legionellales bacterium
CTATTTTTCGTCATATGAAACGATTAAAACCAGCAATAGTTATTCATATTGTGCAGTTTTAATCGTTTCATAGGGCGGAAAAGAGCAAGTCAGAAACCCTAAATATGAAACGCTTCGGGTATATATACCATATAGTTAGAAAAGTGCCTAGTGCTCTGTCAACTTTCGATCTTAGGGTTTGTTGCAAGCTCGCTCGGCATCGGTCGTGTATTTGATATACACTCCCTCGCCTCTCTCGCTTGCGCCTACCCTAAGATTGAAATTTGACGGGGCACTAGTGTCTTATCAAATTTCAATTTTACCCCTTTCCCAAACCAGTGAAATTTAAACCAACGTGCATTTTTTCCGCTAATATGGGCGTAACTTAAGTTAGCCACATTAAACTCTCATCCTCAATCCTTCCTCCGCACCAACCAGCAATGATGCAATTTACTATCCCGTGCAAAATCAGGGTCAAAACTTTTGGCAGTGATATTTTCAATCGCATATTCAACCAACATCGCAGGATCAAGCTTAAATTGTCTGAAATTAGTCGAAAAAATTAATAAACCGTCTTTTGTCAGTGATTTCATTGTCAGGTCGATCAGGCTCATATAATCCCGTTGAATATCTAGCACATCGTCCATGCGTTTTGAGTTTGAAAAAGTCGGTGGGTCAAGCAAAATTAGATCAAATTGCTCAGTGTTTTTTTGTAACCAAATTAAACAATCAGCTTGTATAACTTTATGTAAGCTGTCACTAAAACCATTTGATGCGAGGTTACGTTTCGCCCAGTCGCAATAGGTTGCGGACATATCCACACTGACAGTGCGTCTTGCTCCACCAATAGCCGCTTGTACAGATGCGGTGCCGGTGTAACAAAATAGATTTAAAAAATGTTTATTTTTTGATAAATTGCGGATCATCCGCCGAACCGGGCGATGATCAAGAAACAATCCTGTGTCGAGGTAATCCTGTAAATTCACTAGAAATTTAGCACCTTCTTCCTCAACCTCTATAAAATCATGGCTATCGCGCAATTTTTGATACTGATTTTTTCCTTTTTGTTTCAACCGTTGCTTGATGATCAATTTATCACGCGCAACACCAAAAACGTGTTGTACAGCCGTCACTAATTCTTCTAGTCGATTTTGAGCTTTCTCTGGGTCAATAGTTTTCGGTGCTGCATACTCCTGCAGATGAAAATAATCACCATATCGGTCGATGGCTACGGCATATTCAGGTAAGTCGGCATCATAAATACGGTAGCAGTTTCCATCAAAAGTTTTGAGCCATTTTTCAATTTTTTTATGATTTTTTTGTAAACGATTGGCAACCATTTGTGCGCCTTGGCTTAATTCAGGTAAAACTATTTCAGTTGCTTCGGTTATTTTGGGCTTAAACTGTTTTGTCCATTCATGTGTGATCTGAAATAATAATAAGTCGCAAGGAATGGTGCCATTAAAGAGGGCATATTTTTTATAAGGACGATAACTCATGGTTTTGCATAAGTCAGGATTACCCGTAAAAATAGCCACTTTCCAATCACTAAAAGAGTCAGTGAGACGCTCGGAAAAATGTTGATATAAATGCTGTAAGCTGGTGGCATCAGAAAGACGCTCGCCATAAGGGGGGTTAACAACGATTAAACCCGGTCGTTGACTGGCGTGAGTGGGGCGAGTGAGATGGGCGATTTCTTTGACAGTCACCGAAATCCATTCATCGAGCCCAGCGCGAGTAATATTGTTTCTGGCATGAGCCATGACCCGCGGATCGGCATCATACCCTCGAAAATCAGGCAAATCACGGGCTAATCCAATTTCTTTTCGTGCCAAAGCGGCTTGTCGCAAATCGTGCCACAAGGCTTTGTCGTGTAGTTTCCACTTTTGAAAACCAAAATAATGACGCAACAGTCCGGGCGCAATATCGGCTGACATCATCGCCGCTTCGATTAAAAAGGTGCCGGAGCCACACATTGGATCAATCAAGGTGGTATCAGTTTGGCACAAGTCAAGCCAGCCTGCCCTGATTAAAATAGCAGCTGCCAGATTTTCTTTTAAGGGTGCAACGCCAGCATCAATCCGATAACCTCGACGGTGCAGGCTTTCACCTGATAAATCAATCGCAATTTCAGCAATGCCTTTTTGAATATGGCAGTTAATTCGAATATCAGGCTGCTCTTTTTCAATACTAGGACGGTCGCCAGTTTTATCGCGTAATTTGTCAACAATGGCGTCTTTAATTTTTTGGGCGCCAAATAGAGTATTGCTAATGCCAGGGCATTCGCCTGAAAAATCAATCCATAAACTGGCCGTGGGCAACATATGACTTTCCCAATCTATGTCATATACTATCCCATAGAGCGACTCGATGGAATCAATGGGTTCTTTCGCCAATCGATATAAAATGCGGTTAGCTAAACGAGACCATAAACAAGTGCGATAGGCAAATTCAAGCGAGCCTGTAGCATAAACGCCTGCCATGCTCAGTTTAACTGTAGTGGCACCAAATTGCGTCAGTTCATCGGCAAGTAGAATTTCAATTCCCTTGGGACAAGTGATAAAGTAAGATGAGTTCATATGTGATCTTTATAGGGTCTGTTGACAATTGGTTCTTTGAAGCGAAAAAAGAGAGAATCGAGTAAAAATTGGTTCTTGTTTGAGGCGAATAGCAAGCTATTTAACGAAAACAAGAACCCATTTTTACCGATTATACTCTTTTTGCAGCCAAAGAACCAATTGTCAACAGACCCTAAGCTATTTGTGACAGACATCATACCGCTCTTATGGTCATGTCGTCTATCAGATATCTGGAGTCTGCATTAACCATAAACTGGATAGTTTTGGCAATATCATCCGGCGCAAGGAGTGACTGCGTGTTATGATCGTTCCAGGTGTTTACGCCTGATAGGTGCAAAACACTGACACGAATCCCTTCAGGATTGAGTTCAGCACGCAAGGAATTTGAAAAACCAGTCACGGCTGCTTTAGATGCTGCATAGGCAGAGACGCCAGGAAGTGCGGTTTTTGCTGCAATGGAGGAAATATTAATAATTTGAGGATGAGTGCCCTTGCGCAATAAGGGAAGCATTCTGTGGGTAAAGTAGGCAGGCCCACAAAAATTGACATTCATTTGATGTTGAATATCTTCTTTTTCAGTATCAGCCAATGTTTTGCCAGTATACATACCGATGTTGTTAATCAGCACATCAACATGCTCAAGCTGACTGATAATTTGGTCAGAAACAATGTCAATTGAGTCAAAAGAGCTAAAATCAGCGGCAAAATAGCCGATAGAGGGATGTTTGTCATGAAAGGAGGTTAGTTTGCTGGCAATGAGGGTGAGTTTGTGATCGCCTTGTGCCAGGATGTCCGCAATAGCATACCCAATTCCTCGGGATGCGCCTGTTATCACAATATGTTTTGGCATGTTAACGCTTAAAAGGAGAAAAACCTAAGCTATGTCTTTCTCCCCGAGAGGAGAAAGACATATACTCACGATCTTAGTAACGATCGCGACCGCGAGAACCGCCGCCGCCACCTTCGCCACGATCATCTCTTTCTTTGGCGATACTGACTTTCAGATTTCTGCCGCCGAATTCTTGTTCATTCATTTCCAACGCTGCTTGCGCGGAAGACGCATCAGCAAACGTAATAAAACCAAATCCTTTTAAACGACCCGTATCACGATCTTTCACCAGAAATAAATCTGTGATTTCACCGAAACGTGCAAAAGCTGAACGGAGATCCGCTGGCTCTAATTTGAAAGGAAGATTGCCGATATAAATCTTGTTGTTCATTGACTATTGTAACCTCGAGTAACCCTAAATAAACTGGTATTTCTCAAAATATGGGATCACTCCCGAATTGATAATACCCTGCCAAGTTTGGTAAATTTGACAATGTAGAGCAATATAAATATTTCTCCCACGAAGCCTAATAAAACACAAACTATAGGGCATTATAGCAGACGATCCAAGAAGTAGCAAATTTCAGGAGATATTTTATTGTCGCTTGCTTGAAATACATGCATACAAGTGAAAATTCGGTTACAATCCTTTCTTTAACCTCTTAAGTGAGAACCAAAAAGTAATGGCAAGTTATTGGCAAAAATATGGATTAACCGCCGATCCATTTGTGGATGAAGGCTTGGCTGTTGAAGCATTCTTTCCATCTCGTTGGCAACAACAACTGGATTTGTTGTGTCATTTATCACGTACATCCAATATGATTTTACTCGTGACCGGTATTTCTGGTATCGGGAAATCAACGTTTATGGAAATGCTTTTTGACAAAATAGAATCGAAAACAGGCGTATGCAAGGTTCATGGGAGTCAGGGTGTCACCCCTGATGTTTTGCAAGAGCTGGTTATCCGGCATATTGGAATGCCTGCAGGTGGTACGCCTGATAGCAATTTTCAACAGCGGTTTTTGTTGCAAACGGAACGTATGCATCAAGCACAAGATGAATTTTATCTTGTGATTGACAATGCGCATAAATTACCTAAAAGCTCTCTTGCCCTATTGCTCGATCTTGCTGAATGGCAATCTGGAGAAGCTCACCCTCTGCATTTGGTTTTATTTGGCGGACCGCAGCTTGATGCGATGATGGCTGAAATTACCGCACAGCATTTAGGGGAAGCAGCCACGCATACCATTCGTATTGAGCCATTTTCAGTCGAGATGACACATGACTATATTTTGCATCGAATGAATCAGGCCGGTTTTGAAGGCGATTTACCACTGAGTGAGCTCCAGATCAATCAAATTCATCAAGCGAGTAGTGGTATTCCTGCGAAAATTAATCTGGCTGCAAGACAGGTTTTGCTCGATAGTGATATGAAAAACGTTAAACGTAAACCAGTAAAAACGGCTAAACCTGGCGTACCAAAGCGTGAAACCGAAAAATTGAAAAAAGCGAGTGGGATTTTTTCATTAAGTGGTATCTGGATGATTGGATTGTTCAGCCTAGTTGCAATTGTTTTATTTATCCTGTTTCGCGTGAAAGCGACCGAGCCAGCGCAAGAACAGCAAAATGTACCCCAGCAAGCTGAATCTAGTTTAATCAAACCGGAAAGTGCCGCATTATTACAACCCAGTGTGGATAATAAGCAGGAACAAGTAGAGGGGATGTCTGGTGAAGAAGGTTCAAGCAATAGCACGGTGCAGGAGCCCCCCCAAGTTGCTGAAAGTCAGAATGTTGCTCCAAGTGGTGCTACGGGCACGCTTCAAAATGAGCAGAGTTATCCTGATTCAAGCGTTCCAACTTATTCTTCAAGTTCGGTAGAGCAACAAGATTATGTGGGTTCATCAAATGCACTTGATGAACAATCTGCACCAGCAGATTCATCAGTGAATGATACACCTCCTACCGTGGTATCGCATGATGAGCCAATCTGGGTTCCTTTGAATACGCGTAAAACGAGTGCCGTTAATCAAGAAACACAAGTTGCTTCGTCACTTGCTCCAACAGTTCAAACTGCCCCGATTACTCAGAATGAATCAGCCCAAACCACATCGACTACACCACCTATTGAAACACAAACGACTCCTAGTCCGGTGAAAACGACACCGCAAACGAAACCAACAGCAACTATTACACCTAAACCCGTGGCTAAGCCTGTGCCAGCTAAAGCACTCAAATCGGTGAATACGCTTTTACTGACGGCGGATGAACAGTCATTAATGAAAATAAAACCTTCCCGATTTACGCTGCAAATAGCAGGCGCAACCGATTATGCACGCCTCAAAGTGTTTGTGAAAGAAATGGGCTTAAGCGGACAAGTTTACTTCTTTAGAACCACTAATGCAGGTAAGCCATGGTATGTTGCCATTTATGGAAATTATGCTGATCAAGAGAGTGCTAAAAGATCGATCAAAGACTTGCCCGTTGACTTATTGATGAAACAAAAGGTTTGGCCGCGTTCATTTGGTAGTGTACAACAAGCTCTACAAAAGGTTAAATAATGAGATTAAAGCTGCAAAATGATACATTTATCCGAGCCTTACTAAGAGAGAAAACACACTATACTCCTGTCTGGCTAATGCGTCAGGCAGGTCGATATTTGCCTGAGTATCTTCAAGTTCGAGCCCGCGCAGGTGATTTTATGAGTTTATGCCAATCCCCTGAGTTAGCATGTGAAGTGACGCTACAGCCCTTGAGACGTTTTAATCTGGATGCCGCAATTTTATTTTCAGATATTTTAACCATCCCACATGCCATGGGTTTGGGTTTGCATTTTGAAGAGGGTGAGGGGCCTATTATTGACTCTCCGATACGAGATAACCGTGCTATTTTGCAGCTACCAACACCCGATCCTGAAAGTGAATTGCGCTATGTCATGGATAGCATTCGTTTAATTAAGGAAGAACTTAATGGAAAACTTCCTCTGATTGGATTTGCAGGTAGCCCATGGACACTGGCAACTTATATGATAGAAGGTGGAAGCAGCAAAACTTTTTTAAACATTAAAAAAATGGCTTACCAAAATCCCGAGATGCTACATTCTCTGTTGGAGAAGCTATCAGATTCAGTCACGGAATATTTGAATGCGCAAATTATGGCAGGTGTTGATGCTGTCATGATTTTTGATACCTGGGGGGGGGTGTTGACATCCTTGGGTTACCAGCAATTTTCATTATTTTATATGCAAAAAATTATGAACAAATTGTTGCGCAGTCATGAAGGACAAACTATACCGCGCATTATTTTTACCAAAGGTGGTTCAAACTGGCTGGAATCAATGGCTGCAAGTTCCTGTGATGCTATTGGAGTAGACTGGACCCTGGATTTGGCACAGGCACGCGCGCGCGTAGGTCACGAAGTAGCGTTGCAAGGCAATCTTGATCCAATGGCTTTATTGGGATCACCGACGCGGCTTCGCGAGGAAGTTGAGCACGTATTAGCTAACTTTGGGTATGGCTCGGGTCATGTTTTTAATCTTGGTCATGGGGTTGATAAAGCGACTCCGCCTGATAATGTAGGTTTTTTGGTTGACACAGTACATGAGTTAAGTAGACAGTATCACGTCTGAAAGAGGTAGTTTTATTATGATAAAATCAGATATTATTGCGGCACTTTCTGCCGAATTTACGAGTTATTCTGAAAGAAAAGTAGCCGGAGCGGTCAACGATATCATTAATATGATGAGAGTTTCGCTTGCAGAAGGAAAACGAATTGAAATTCGCGGATTTGGTAGTTTTAGCCTGCGTTATCGCGCTGCACGCAAGGCACGAAATCCCAAAACGGGCAAAGAATTAGAAACTATGGCAAAGTACAGCCCTCATTTTAAAGTGGGGAAGGGCTTAAAGGATCGTGTAAACGCAAACGCAAAAGCAAAAGGGGGTTAAATGATTTTATGCCTTGATGTTGGTAATACCCATATTTTTGGCGGTTTATTTGATCACGCTGAAATCAAGCTTCGTTTTCGCCATAATAGTCGTCTTAATGTCACCTCGGATGAAATAGGCGTATTTTTAAAAACCGTTTTGCGTGAAAATGAATTTGATCCCAAATCGGTTGATTCAATAGCGATTGCCTCTGTGGTGCCTAGTCTTGATTATTCACTACGTTCTGCGTGTTTAAAATATTTTGATATTTCCCCTTTTTTATTAGAGCCAGTCAATTCAAAACAATTGATTATTGATTTAGCCGATCCAAATGAGCTTGGTGCCGATCGTCTGGCTGATTGTATTGCGGCAATGCATTATTACCCCAAGCAGGAGCTGCTCATTGTTGATATGGGCACCGCCACTACATTTGATGTTGTTTCAGCAGAGAGACATTATTTAGGTGGTTCCATCATAGCGGGTTTACGTTTATCGATGGATGCGCTGCAATTAAACACATCTAAACTCTCATCAGTTGAAATTTTAAAACCCCAGACAGCGATTGGTCGAACAACCGCAGAACATCTGCAAACAGGTTTGTATTATGGTCAGGTGGGGATAATAAAAGAGTTGACCAGACGCATCAGTGATGAAGCCTTTAATGGCCGTGCACCGTTGGTGATTGGTACTGGTGGGTTTGCCTATTTATTTGAAAAAGAAGGCATTTTTACTCATACTGTACCCGATCTGGTTTTACAAGGTATTCGTATTGGCTTTGAAACCCGAAATGTTTCTTAATAATGTGCATGGAGTAACTGTCGCTGTCGCGTAATGCGGAAATGACAACAAATATGTGAAAACGCTCGTCATTGCGAGGAGTTTACGACGAAGCAATCCAGAAAGTAACTTATTGATTTTAATATGTTTTCACTGGATTGCTTCGTCGCTGCGCTTTCTCGCAATGACGTCTTCGCTGTCCAATATTTGTTGTCATTTCTGCATTACGCGACAGCGACAGTTACTCGGTGCACGTTCTTAAAAACCTCTTTTTTTAATAACATCTCATATATTTCTCGGAGAACTCATCATGGAACAACTTGGCAGCTACAGTGCAGCAACAATTAAAAATCAAAAATTGCTGAGCTGGGTGAATGAAATAGCCGATTTATGTCAACCTTCCGCAATTTATTGGTGCGACGGCAGCGAAGAAGAATATGATCGCCTCTGTTCTGAAATGGTCGCAAAAGGAACCTTAACCCGGCTTAATCCTCTACTTCGTCCGAATAGTTATCTTGCATTATCAACTGCTGACGATGTTGCGCGGGTTGAGGATCGTACTTATATTTGCTCTGAAAAAGAAGATAATGCGGGAGCTACCAATAATTGGATGGAACCTGCCGCCATGAAAGCTAAATTGACGAGCCTGTTTGAGGGGTGTATGCGAGGGCGTACACTTTATGTTGTTCCCTTCTGTATGGGTGAAATTGACTCGCCTTTTTCCATGATTGGCGTTGAAATAACCGACTCTCCTTATGTTGTTGTCAATATGAAAATCATGACCCGTATGGGTAAGTTGGTGCTGGATAAATTGGGTGAAGGCGATTTTGTGCCCTGTTTGCACTCTGTGGGGGTGCCGCTTAAGGAGGGAGATGTAGATGTAAAATGGCCTTGCAATAAAGATAATAAATATATTGTCCATTTTCCTGAAGAAAGAGCAATCTGGTCATTTGGCAGTGGTTATGGCGGCAATGCTTTATTGGGTAAAAAATGCATTTCCCTTCGGATTGCCTCAGTGATAGGCAAGCAGGAAGGCTGGTTGGCCGAACATATGTTGATTTTAGGAGTTGAGTCTCCGGCAGGGAAAAAACATTACATAGCAGCTGCTTTTCCCAGTGCTTGTGGTAAAACTAATTTGGCTATGTTGATTCCACCTGCTTCTCTTTCTGATTGGAAAATCACAACTCTGGGTGATGATATTGCTTGGATTCGACCAGGAGAAGGCGGGTGCCTGTATGCTGTTAATCCTGAGGCAGGTTTTTTTGGCGTAGCTCCCGGAACATCGTATAAAACTAATCCAAATATGATGAAAACGATTGACAAAAATACCATTTTTACCAACGTTGCTCTGACACCTGAAGGAGATGTGTGGTGGGAAGGGTTAACAGAAAAACCGCCTGAAACATTGATTGACTGGCAAGGCCAACCCTGGACTCCCGATTGTGGTAGAAAAGCCGCGCATCCTAATGCCCGTTTTACCGTAAGTATTGAGCAATGCCCTATTCTTGACAATGAACGTCACAATAAAAAAGGTGTGCCTGTCAGTGCCGTGATTTTTGGTGGCCGCCGTTCGAATGTGATGCCTTTGGTATTTCAGACAGAAAACTGGGATAAGGGCACTTATTTTGCTGCCACTATGGCTTCTGAAACAACAGCGGCTGCAGCGGGGCAAGTTGGCATATTGCGGCAAGATCCAATGGCAATGCTGCCTTTTTGTGGTTATAACATAGGCGATTACTTTCAGCATTGGTTGAAGGTAGGTGCAAAAATTGAAAATCCTCCTCTTATTTTTGGTGTCAATTGGTTTTTAAAGGGCGAAGATGGTCATTTTTTGTGGCCTGGGTACAGTGATAATGCACGCGTTTTAAAATGGATTGTTGAGCGAATTGAGCATCAAGTCAGCGCAGATGTGGCTGTTATTGGTTATGTTCCACGTCAAGAAGATATGTATTTGGAAGGTTTGCCTCAAATAACACAAGAATTGTTTGAAAAATTGACCACTATAGATACCACATTATGGCATCAAGAATTTACGCGGCATCATGCATTATTTGAACAATTTGGTGTGCAGGTGCCAAAGCAATTTAAACAGATGCTGGCTGATTTCGAAACACAAGTGAAGTGAATATGTCGCTCTCGCGTAATGTGAAAATGACAGCTAATACAGGAAAACGATGGCGTCATTGCGAGGAGCTTGCGACGAAGCAATCCAGTAAAAAAAGTGTAATATCACTATATTAGCACTTACAATTACTCTGGATTGCTTCGTCGCAAGCTCCTCGCAATGACGAGCGTTTTCCCATATTTACTGTCATTTTTAATTTTGCGATAGTGCCTAAACATGGAGTATAAAACCACATGCAAGATCTTATCCAGCTCGACTCCCTCTTAACGCCCGAAGAAAAAACCATCCGCGATACAGTTCGTCAATTTGTTGATGCTGAAGTGACTCCATTCATCTCAGAATGTTATGAAAATGCACAGTTTCCCAGGTATCTTGTTCAATCATTGGCCAATATGGGGTTGCTTGGCATTACACTTCCCGAGCAGTATGGCGGTGCAAATGCAGGCTATGTTGCTTATGGATTGGTGTGTCAAGAGTTAGAGCGAGGTGATAGTGGTTTACGCAGTTTTGTTTCCGTGCAAAGCTCGCTCTGTATGTATCCTATTTTTACTTATGGAAGTGAAGAGCAACGACAACAATGGCTGCCTCAAATGGCTCGGGGTGAGCTGATAGGCTGTTTTGGCTTGACTGAGCCTGATGGCGGCTCCGACCCTTCAGCGATGAAAACTTATGCTAAGAAAGTCAAAGGCGGTTGGTTGCTGAATGGGGCGAAACAATGGATTACCAATGCACCGTTTGCCGATTTGGCTATTGTGTGGGCAAATACAGAAGAGGGCGTCCGTGGTTTTGTGGTAGAAAAAACCTTTACAGGATTTGAGCGTGTTGAAATTCATCATAAAATGTCGTTACGTGCCTCAGAAACTGGGAGTTTATTTTTTACGGATTGTTTTGTGCCGGACTCGCATTGGTTGCCAGGAACGAAAAAAGGTTTGGGCAGTGCACTGTCCTGCTTGACTCAAGCTCGCTATGGTGTGGGATGGGGAGCGATGGGAGCTGCGATGGCATGTTTGGATATTGCGCTTGACTACTTAGGCACGAGACAAGTATTTGGTAAGCCATTGACAGCTTTTCAATTAATTCAGAAAGAGTTAGCTGACATTTATACCGAGATTTGCAAAGCACAATTATTGAATTTACAAGCAGGACGTTTAAAGGAACAGGGTTTTCATGATCCTAATTTGGCTTCAATGGTCAAAATGAACGCATGTCAACAGGCTCTCACTGCGGCACGGACGGTGCGTAATTTGCTCGGTGGCAATGGTATTACCCTCGATTATCATGTGATTAGGCATATGATGAATCTGGAGTCGGTTTATACGTATGAAGGTACAGATAATATACATCATCTGATATTGGGTAAATATTTAACAGGGATTAATGCGTTTTGAAACGGCCGTTTCAAAAAATTTGAGAGTAAAAGTCTAGATTTATATTGATTAAATAGCTCAAATCATTTACAAAAGAAATCTTTCTGCAAAAATACCTATTGATGATGCACATGAAGATTTCAAGAAAATAATAAAAGAAATAAGAGGAAAAACAGCAGAAATAAGCGGGCTAGTTACAAATTGGAGATTGGCAGATGACGAAACGCCTTTAGTTCCACTTCTTGTAATTGTAAGTGAAAATAAAATATTAGACACAATCGAAGATGATTCAGCCACTATTCGCATATCTGCAATTTCAATGAATAAAGTTCACTATAGCATCCCCGGCTCTGCAGCTATTTGCATAGCCGCAGCTACATTTATTACCAAAACAATACCATCACAATATCGATGTCATGAGGCGAACAATAATATAGTCAAGATAGCACACCCATCTGGAACTATTGAAATTAACGTAAAAAAGCATGTTTCTGGTATTTTTTCGGAATTAAGCTTGGCGAGAACTGCAAGAATAATTATGAAAGGTGCTTTTCAAATCAATATGGAAATACTAGACAGAAATATATATGAGCGTACCTTAATCGCAGAAAGGTATGTTCTTCGCACAAAAACATTTCTATAGAATAGAAAAAATTTAAAAACAAAATTATTCTTGAGGTAATTAAAAGTTATTGGTAATATGTTCGCAATAATTGTCTTTTAATATGGATATAATAATGTCAGCATGTAGCATACCTAGAATTGTAAGTATTGTTCATCAGAATGAGATTGAAATGATTTGTAAAGGGTTGCCAAAAGAAGGGGGTTTAAAATATTTTGTTTGTTATGTGATATTCAATAATGCACAAACTTTTGTTCTTTCAAATATGTTTCATATGTTGATTCCATATTACACCGAACAGTATTATAAACAAGATTTTTCATTTCGAAGAGAAATTACATCGGATGTTAATTATTACCTATGTGACAGAGTAAAAAACGTTTCAGCTGAATTTTCTGATATTTTAGAGTCTAAGTTCAAAATAAATAGGGCATTCTATATTGTTAGAAACTCTCCTGAATGTCAATTTGTTTTTGGCTGCATTCCAAAAGAAAAACCCAGTAATTTTGATGATTTTTACCAGATGACATTAGAAAAATTTGAAAATTTTTGTGTTGAATTTGTCGATAGAACCGTTGATATTATTAAGCTTCATAATCCATCATATAATCAAGCTATTATTTTGAATGATAAAACATATCGAAAATCAATTATTAAGACCAAGGGTAGTAATCGACCTCAGCTAACTCGAGTTGAGATGGATGTTCTGAACTGGACTGCCTATGGGAAATCAGCTCAAGAAATTGCTCAAATTATGTCCGAAAAAGTGACAAATATTAATTTTTTTCGCAATCAGTTAAAGAAAAAACTTAATACCTATAATATGCCACATGCTGTTTTTGAGGGAATCAGGCAAGGGTATATCGGGGCTTTTAATTCTGCATGGCGTGGCATTGATTATGTTTTAAGTAATTTATCAGTGACAAATGAAGATGATCAAGAGTATAGAGAGAAAATTTCTAGTCTTTTACTACTAAACGAAAAGAGCCGATAGTGCTTTTAGATGGATAGGCTTACTGTTTTGTATTGCGCACAAGGTACTGTTTGCGACAACACATTCAATTTCAAGTTCATTTTTTAATAAGCTTATTGATTGATTACATGCAAACCGAATTTTACTGCTTTGAGAAAAGGTTGATTTTACGATAAATTGATCACTAAATTTCAAAGGAGCTTTAAAAGAAATTGTTGTTGAAACCAGAATAAGATTTAATCCATTATCTGCATATTCTTTTAAATTTATTCCTTTTTTGTATAAAAACTTCGATCTTGCTTCATCAAAATAATGAAAATAATTCGCATTATTTACGATTCCCTGAAAATCAACTTCATAGTCTCTTACTTGAGACTTCCAAATATCTGTGTTTTCGCTTTTCATCAAAAACCTTTTGTCAAGTATTAATTTTGAGAGTTGACTACAATTACAGCAGTGTTAAAGTACTGTTTATCTTCTCTCGAATATGAAGATTCTTAAATTAAGTGAGGCAAACAACGCAGTTTGACGACAAAAATTGTCTGCCTCAACAGCGCAATGGAAAACATCACGCCAAGGCATTTTATCAGTTAGCGTGATTGAAATCCATTATCCGAAATAAAAAATGGAGGGTCAATCAATGTCAATATCCCATCAATACCGTAGATGCTGTCCGGTGTCGTCAATCGCAAAAAACAATTTTACGCTTTTTAAAACCTTTTATACTTGCTCGCAGGTTTGCATTTGTTTTCATTCACAGAAATGACGATGCAGATATATCGTGCTCACAAAATTATTCCCAATATACTCGAAGCGTTTCATAGGGCGGAAAATAGCAAGTCAGAAACCCTAAATATGAAACGCTTCGGGTATAGATATACATCAGAGTGCAACAGTGGTGATCCTCTTGTCAGATTGTATTTGGGGCAATCTGACGACTGGCAAATATAAACTCACCAGAGGGTCACCACTCTTGCATTTCAGAATGGGTTTGATTTGTAAGGTTTATTTATCACACATGGAGAAAATGGAAATGAAGCGATCTGAAATTTTTATCGTTAATCAAAACAGTGATCCCAAGGATATTAAAGTTGAACTGACTGAAACGCTTAATATGGTAGAATCGTCACTCATTTTGTTGCAAAATGAGTTGCTGGAATCAATTAGTTGCCCCTATCAAAATGGTTTTTTACAAATTTTGTTAAATCAAATGCAAGCAACTGTACGGTTATATCGTGCTCTTTATGAACCAGCAGCAATACAAAATGATACGAATGCAATATTTTTGATCAATCCTGCTATTGAGCTAGCTATGGCGCAAACCGAATTGGTTGCTTCCATCCATCAATTACAGTCTTTATGTTATTTTGCTGCGTATAAATTTCTTGAGAATTTGGATTCCGATACGGTAAACAGTTTTACTGTTATTAATAAATATATGTTGCGTGCGGTGAAGTTGATTGATTTATTGGAGCTGCGCGGAAATGATAATAATCTCGCTGCTGCTTAATATGAAGTGTTAAGCAGCTTTTATCGAAAAACGCTCGTCATTGCGAGGAGCGCAGCGACGAAGCAATCCAGTAGAAAGAGCGTAAAATCACGATCTTGACACTTATGACTACTCTGGATTGCTTCGTCGCTGCGCTCCTCGCAATGACGCCATCGTATTCCCATGTGTGTTGAGTATATAGTCGCTGTCGCGTAATGTGGAAATGATAGTAAATATGGAAAAACGCTCGTCATTGCGAGGAGTTTACGACGAAGCAATCCAGTAAAATTAATATATTGGCACTTATGAC
>JABEVJ010000219.1 GCA_013043985.1 Legionellales bacterium
CTTACTTGCCAGCCAAACTTTCTATCTATGCCGATCAGCAAGATGTGATCCATATTGCCAACAATACAAAAAAACCTATTGTACTGAACCACGCGCAATTAACGTTCTACTATCACGGCAATATTAAGTCACTTGCCTTTCCACAAGGCAGCTTAAAGCTTGTCAAACATACGGTTACTCCGAATTTACCCAACTCAATGGGTGATTTTTATACTTATGCGATTCACAGTGATAAATCCATTGTACTTAAGCCGCAGGCTACCTTTGATATCAGCGTCGAGGGAATCTCCTCAAGCAAAGAACCAGTGCATGGATTGACACTTTCGACAGAAACACTTATCCCGGTGCAAGCGCAGTTTTCATCAAGCACTTCCGAGGGAAATACGACTATTTCAATTTGCAATAATTCTCCTTACAGTATCCCATTAACCAATATTGAACTCGACTTTAACTATGAAGGTAACATTACCAGCATTTGGGGTAGTCCCTGGTTAGCATGGGAAGCTACCTCAAATAACGGGCAATATACTTTGGTGGGCGGTACTCCCTACTCGCCTGATTATGCTCCTGATCCAACCTGCAAAACCCCCATTACAGTTGAATTTAATGCAACACCAGGTACACCTGCTCCAACTGGTTTTGTACTAAAAGCCGCTGGCGGAACCCCTATCGGCTATGGCACACTTGATATTCATCTTCAAAATGCCCCACAGACTGGACTCATTAACCCAACGATCTCGATCGACGGCATGGGGATTCATCAACAACAATCTGTTGAGTGGGGTCATGATCTTGTTGTTCCCTCACTTGTTCCTGGAAACTATACCGTTTCCGCCTCTCCAACGGATGATGGCACAACCTATTACCAGTCCACTGTTGAGCCTTCCTCGGTGGAATTACTGAATAACCAGACAATCCCTGTTGCTGTTTCCTATCAAGCAGTTCCAACCGGAACCGTCACAGTGACACTAAACAATGCACCTGCATCGAACGAACCCGTCACATTCAACGGAGCCCATGCCAGTTATGTCAAAACTGTTTCTGCCAACTCCACTGTTATCCTTCCACAGGATGACTATGTTATCACCTCCAGCGTCCCAGGTTATTCGGCGTTAATCAGCCCTAGTACGATTCACCTGATGCAAAGTGCTGCAGTCAATATTACCTACAGTCAAATCAAAGAACAAAACTATGTTGGTTACTTTGAAACCTGGTCAGATGCCTGGGCTGCTGATGCTGCACACACCGAACTGGCACAAGTTCCCACCTACATAAATTACGTCATGCTGTCTTTTATGAAGCCTGATGCCAAATATGTCGCTGGCAGCCTTGATTTTACTGACACAGGCTTGCAATTTGGGTATAGTGGACAAATGTTGAAAGATGCGGTTAACGCTCTGAAAACAGCGAATCCAAATGTAAAAATCATTCTCTCGGTCGGTGGAGCAACTTATCCCAATTGGGATAGTCTCAACACTCAAGCGATTGTTGATATAGTGAAAGATTTTGGACTGGATGGCGTAGATATTGATTATGAAGTCGATCCTGGCTGTTCCGTTGGAACAGATAAATTGGTTCATTGTACTATCGATCAAAAATATGCAGCAATCGTGACTGCATTGCGGCAAGCGCTTCCACGACCTTATCAAGTCACCATTGCGGGATGGAGCACGGGTGCCTACGGTGAAGATCAATGGGTGAATGCTCCACCTGGCGGCAGTCATACTGGCGAAATGCTGCCCCTTCTTCGTACCAATGGACAAGATCTTGATATGATCAATGTGATGTCTTACGATGCTGGCACGAGCTTTGATCCCAATGAAGCGTTGGCAGCCTATCAACACTATTTCAATGGGGCTGTTGCAATGGGTATTGAAGTACCGCCTGAAGCATGGGGCGGCCATGTTTATACTTTACCCGCTGTTGCTGATCTGACTAGTGCTGTACAGGAATCTGCCTCTAAAACTGGCCACCCTCCTGGCATGATGATTTGGGCTCTCCAAATTGATGCCAAAGGTACAGCCAGTCCAGATAACCCTTCTGCCGAAATGATGTCAGTTCAAATTTGCCAACAAATGGGGCTTGGTAATTGCACACAACCATGGAATTTATAAACCTTTATGAAAAATACCTCTTCAACTAAAAATCGGGTCATCGTCGGCATGTCCGGTGGCGTTGACTCCTCTGTGTCGGCCCTGCGCCTCCTTGAACAGGGTTGGCAGGTTGAAGGCTTATTCATGAAAAATTGGGATGAAGATGATAATGAAGAATACTGTACCGCTGCACAAGATTTAGCTGATGCACAAGCTGTTTCAGACAAACTTGGCATTGTCCTCCATACAGTAAACTTCGCAAGAGAATACTGGGACAACGTTTTTGAAAACTTTCTTGCCACTTATGCGGCTGGCCGCACACCTAATCCCGATATTCTCTGTAATAAAGAAATAAAATTTAAAGCCTTTTTAGATTATGCCATTTCGCTTGGTGCCGATAAAATTGCCACGGGTCATTATGCTCAAAATAATCGACACATTGAAAACTGGCAACTACTGAAAGGAAATGATCCTGAGAAAGACCAAAGTTATTTTCTTTATACACTTGGCCAGGAGCAACTGGCCAAAAGTCTCTTTCCCATTGGTGATCTACCCAAACAAGAAGTACGACAGATGGCTGCTCGCGCAGGTTTGATTACCCACAATAAAAAAGATAGTACGGGCATTTGCTTCATTGGCGAACGACGTTTTAAAGATTTTTTGTCACGTTATCTGCCTGCCCAACCAGGAAATATTGAAACCATTGATGGCCACGTTATTGGTCATCATGAGGGACTCATGTACTACACAATTGGGCAACGCAAAGGGATTGGTATTGGCGGTCTTAAAAATACCCCTGAACAACCTTGGTATGTCGTAAAGAAAGATTTATCTCGAAACACATTAATTATTGGACAAGATGTTGATCGGCTGTTACTCTACACAACACGTTTAGTGTGCACCGATTTGACATGGGTAGCGGGTCATTTTCCAGATAATAACTTTGCCTGCACAGCCAAAACACGTTATCGTCAGACTGATCAATCGTGTCAAGTGCAACTATCCGACAATAATACAAACGCAGCGGTTTTGTTTGAACAACCGCAGCGTGCCGTAACCCCGGGTCAATCTGTGGTTTTTTATCACGGTAACATCTGTTTAGGAGGAGGAATTATCGAGTCAAATGAGTAAATTTACTTTCGAGGATATCGTCCTTTCTTTTGCAGGTATCCATCAAGCTGCCATGCTAGTTCAGGAAGTGGCCACGACTGGTAACTGCAATGAAGCTGCATTCAATGTGACAATTGGCAGTCTTTTTCATCTCGATTCCCCTGATGTGCCAAGCATATATGGCGGGAAGGAAGGCTTGCGTCTTGGCTTAACAAGCTTGACAGCAACGTTGACTTCTCAAGCGAGAACTGTTTTTGACAAACAGATTGCTAGACTCGTACTCAGTATGATACAAGTTGAGCGTCATTTGCAGCGAAATCCTGACTTGCTTGTGGTATTAAAAAGAAAAATTGAGTATGCAAAAAATCAAGCTGATTTTTTTACAGAAACACATTCCACTGTCATTAATACGCTTGCTAAAATTTACGAAGATACGATTGGAAAACTCTCTTTTAAAATTGGTATTATTGGTAAACGTGAGTTATTATCCAATCCTGAAGCAATGAGTAAAATCCGGGCAATTTTGCTCGCAGGTATTCGTTCCGCTGTTTTGTGGCAGCAAGTAGGAGGAAATCGCTGGCAGCTTATTTTTGGACGCCGGCAATATAAGGCCGTATTGGCAAAAGGTTAAACAAATTAGTTAATATGAAGGTGTAATATGTCCCGACGTCGCATTGCCTATATCGTAGGCACCCTGATTGCCATTTTGATTTTATACAAAGCTGGCAAAATGATTTATATGATGATTGAAATGAAAAAACGTCCTGGACTCCCCCCCGCTCCGGTTGAGGTTGCCAAAGTAACGCAACAAGACTGGCAGGAACAAATCCATTCCACAGGTACCATCTCTGCAATCCAAGGTGTTACCATCAGTCCAGAAGTTGGCGGACGCATAACTAAAATTTATTTTACCTCTGGCACCGATGTAAAAGAAGGCGACCCCCTCTTTCAGATCTATCCAGATATCCTTGAAGCTCAATTGGAAAATAACAAAGCGGCATTATCGCTTGCTCAAGTCAATTATGACCGCGCGGTTGCTCTTTATCAAAAGCGAGTCATCGCAAAAGAACAACTTGATTCCTATACCACTCAATTACAACAAGCGCAGGCAAATCTTGATCAAACAAAAGCCCAGCTTGTTCAACACAATATATTTGCGCCATTTTCAGGTCGTATTGGCTTGAAAACTGTGGATGTCGGTAACTATGTCAATGTTGGTCAAGATTTAGTTAGCCTGCAACAAATGAATCCTTTACGAGTTGACTTTAATGTTCCCGATATTTATATTGGCAAACTCCATATTGGTGACAAAGTTGAAGTTAAACCCAGCAGCACGTCTGATAATACGGTTTATGTTGGCAGCGTTTATGCCTTTAACTCGGCGGTTGATCCTTCAACACGAAGTTTTTCAATGTGGGCACAAATTCCTAATCCGCAGGAAAATCTTGTTCCTGGCACCTATGTCGATTTAAACTTGTATGTTGGTGAATCTCAACCAGTATTAACTATTCCACAAACAGCTGCTTTATTTAGCCCGCAGGGTGAGTACGCTTTTGTCGTGGTCAATGGAAAAGCCGTTAAAACTGAAATCACCGTTGGCCAACGCCAGGCAGACTGGATTGAAGTTAAATCAGGTTTGAAAGTGGGTGATCTCGTAATTTCAGCAGGTCAGGGAAAAGTATTTGATGGTGCTGCAGTCATTACTGCCAAAACCTCGACCTATGCACCAGGTGCTCCGCCACAAATAAAGTATGTGACCTTCCCTAATGCACAGACACCAGGGCAATCTCCTGAAAACCCAGCACAACCAAGCAGTGCTCCACAGAAATAGCATAAAAATTAACTAACCTCAGTTATGGATAAAGATGGCTTTAAAGCCATCTTTATCCATAACTGAGGTTAACTAGGAACAATGAGATAACATGAATTTTACTGACATATTTATTCGCCGCCCTGTCTTTGCGATGGCGCTTAGCTTGATGTTAATTGTGGTCGGTATTGCCGCATTTGTAAAAATGCCAGTACGTCAGTATCCGTTAATTGAAGAAAATGTCATCAATATTTCGACCGTTTATCCAGGTGCAAGTGGTACCATCATGGCGGGCTTTGTCACTACCCCGCTTGAGAATGCTATCGGTAGTGTCGAGGGTATTGACTACATGACCTCCGCCAGCTCGGAAAGTCAAAGTACCATCACGGTCAACCTCCTACTTGGCTATTCCATGGAAACGGCTATGACCGATGTGGTCAATGAAGTTCAGTCCACCATCTGGCAATTGCCCAAAGATGTACAGACACCCAATATTTCAAAAACCGACCCCAATGCAAGTCCTGTTGTGTATATCGCATTCAACAGTAAAAACCTTTCTTCAGCTGCCGTCACGGATTATATTTTACGAGCCGTTCAACCTGTTTTAAATACACTTTTTGGTGTCAGCCAAACCATTATTTATGGTGAACGCGAATATGCCATGCGTCTTAATCTCGATCCATTAAAAATGGCTGCCTACGGCATTACTGCTGGCGATGTGATGCGAATATTGCAAAACCAGAACCTTCAAGCTGCTGTAGGAACGGTATACAGCCAATATCAGCAATTTGACGTCACCATCAATTCAGATATGTCTACGGCTGATGAATTTAACAATATGGTCTTAAAGCAGTCCAACGGCACAATCGTTCGGCTTAGAGACGTTGGTACTGCCGTCCTCGGGGCAAATAATTATAACAGCTCGGCCTTTGTTGATGGAAAAGAAACAACGGTGGTTGGTGTAGTACCTACTTCTGACGCAAATCCTTTAGCTGTATCAGAGTTGGTGACAGCTGCCCTGCCTGGAATTTCAGCGGCCTTTCCTAAAGGCCTCAGCCAGGAAATTGTTTATGACTCCTCTGTGTTCATCTCAGCCTCGATTCATGAAGTTGTTATGACCATTTTTGAAGCTTCAATCTTTGTTATCATCGTGATCTTTTTATTCCTTGGCTCACTGCGATCAGTGTTAATTCCCATTATCACCATCCCTGTCTCGATTATCGGTGTTTGCGGAGTCATGCTGGCTCTGAATTATACAATTGATACCATTAGTTTGCTGGCATGGGTTATTGCCATTGGGCTGGTGGTGGATGATGCCATTGTGGTACTGGAAAATATTTACCGTCATATGGAGGACGGATTACAGCCTGTGCCTGCATCTATAGTGGGCGCACGTGAAATTGGTTTTGCCATTGTTGCGATGACATTAACTCTGGCAGCCGTCTATGCGCCACTGGGATTTACGGGTGGGTTAACTGGAATTTTATTTACGGAGTTTGCCTTCACGCTTGCAGGTGCGGTTATTGTATCTGGGTTTGTCGCCTTGACCCTGTCACCGATGATGTGTTCACGTATTCTCTCTTATAATGATGACCCGCATAGCTTTACTCACAGAATCGATCGGGTTTTTGAAGTGATTATCGTCAAATATAAGAGCGTTTTGCGTCGTGTGATGGAAAAACGTTGGTATGTCGTTGGTATGGCTGCCTTTTTGTACCTGGTATGTGCCTTTCTGTTCACTCATACCAAGGGTGAGTTGGCTCCTCTTGAAGATCAAGGGTACCTGTTTGGCTACATCATCGGCCCATCTTCAGCCAACGTAAACTTTACCCAAAAATATACCAATATGATGGATCCAATTTATGCCGCTCTGCCAGAAATGGCGCATTATTTAGTCGTTAACGGCTATGGCGGCGTTCCCTCTCAAGCTGCATCAGTATTGAATCTGGTCGATTGGGATAAACGCACACGAAGTTCCAATCAAATTCAGGCAACACTCTTACCTAAATTCTGGGCTATCCCTGGCTTAAAGATTTTCCCGATTAACCCGCAGCCATTACCAACGGGCGGTGGTTTAATTCCTCTCCAGTTTGTCCTCAAAACGACAAACGATATTAAAACCCTATTGCCTGCTATTCAGCAGTTGCAAATGGCCGCTATGAAAAACCCGGGCTTTACCAATGTCACGACTAACTTGATGTATGATCGTCCGCGCGTCAAACTTGTCATTGACAGAAACAAAGCTGGTGATTTAGGGATTTCAGTCGCTGATATTACCAATTCATTGGGTACGCTGTTCGGAAGCCCTGAAAATGTGCAGTTTGCAATTCAGGATCGTGCTTATTATGTGATTCCTGAATACACACAAAACTTTAACTTTGCTGCTAATCCGAACGACATGAACAAAGTTTATTTGCGTACACAAAGCGGTAACATGGTTCCTCTCTCAACTGTGGTTAAAGTTGAACAGGATGTTGAGCCTCTAACCATCAATCACTTTCAGCAGATAAACTCCGCTACCTTGCAAGGGAATTTGAATTTAACCTCAAATTATACGCTTGGCCAGGCACTTGAGTTTTTAGAAACCTATACGAAGCGATACCTGCCCGATGTGCAATTCGACTTTGCGGGTCAGGCACGTCAATATATTGAATCGTCCAGCGACTTTGTGCAGGTGTTTCTGTTTGCGGTTATCTTCATTTTCCTCCTGCTTTCAGCTCAATTTGAAAGCTTTCGTGATCCGTTAATTATTCTGGCTGTTGCGCCGCTGACATTAGCTGGGGCATTAATCACAACCCACTTAACGGGTGGAACGCTCAATATTTATACCGAGATTGGACTAACTACCCTGATTGGTTTAATTGCAAAGCACGGTATTTTGATTGTTGAATTTGCCAATCAATTACAGGAAAAAGGGGTTAACAAACATGAAGCCGCAATCGAGGCAACCGCAATGCGTTTGCGGCCTATCCTCATGACCACAGCAGCAATGGTGTTGGGTGCACTTCCACTCGCAGTGGCAGGTGGTGCTGGTGCATCGGCTCGTCATGCGATTGGTTGGGTTATTGTAGGCGGAATGACCATTGGTACCATGTTTTCGCTCTTTGTTGTCCCGACTTTCTATAGCCTGTTTGCTAAAGTCAAAGTCTTTGATATTGAATTAGAGCGTCAGATTAGTGCTGCAATCAAGAAATCCGAGGCCTTACGTGAAGATGAAGAGAAACGTCGTCGAGGGGAGTAACTCTCTTTGTGGGATAGTTTTCCCTTTGTCATGCCAGCGCAGGCTGGCATGACAACCTGGTGATAAATTAAAAAATATCCGGTACTGAAGGAAAGAATAACGAATATGTTGAAACAAGATTTGATTGACCACATTGAAACGGCTTTTGAGCGCTCCTCACAGATCACACCCCAAACGGCGGATAAACAAACTGTTGAAGCCGTGAATTCCGTCATCGGACTACTCGATAAAGGCGAACTGAGGGTTGCTGAAAAGCAGGATGGGCAGTGGCAAGTTAACACCTGGGTAAAAAAAGCCATTTTGCTTTATTTTCGACTTCAGGAAAATAGTGTATTTGATGCTGGATATACTCAATTCTACGATAAAATTCCGCTTAAATTTTCTCAATCATCTGCTTCTGATTTTGCTGATGCAGGCGTTCGCGTTGTGCCTCATGCTCTCGTCAGACGTGGTGTCTATGTTGCTCCCAAGTGTATATTAATGCCCTCTTACTTGAATATTGGTGCTTATGTTGACTCAGGAACCATGATAGATACCTGGGCAACGGTGGGTTCATGTGCTCAAATTGGAAAAAATGTACATCTATCAGGTGGTGCAGGCATCGGTGGGGTATTAGAGCCGCTGCAAGCCAATCCAACGATTATTGAGGATAATTGTTTTATTGGTGCCCGCTCAGAAATTGTTGAAGGCGTTATCGTTGAAGAAGGCGCTGTCATTGGGATGGGTGTTTTCATTGGCTCCAGTACCCGGATTTATCATCGTGAAACAGGCGATATATTGTATGGCCGCGTGCCTCCCTACTCTGTTGTAGTCTCAGGCTCTTTACCAGCCAAAGATGGATCTCACAGCTTATACTGTGCAGTCATTGTTAAACAAATCGACGCTAAAACGCGTGCAAAAACGAGTTTGAATGAATTGTTACGATAAATTTAAATCCGACATTCCGCACCAAAGTATTTTTTAGGCAGATTTGGTGCAAAAAAACGCAGGTACGGAATGTCAGTTAAATGGAGAGAAATGAATGACCAAGGATGACAAAAACCGCCCTCTAAAAACTCTTTTTATGACTATTGAAACGCCAGACAGCCAACTCAAACGGCTTTATGTGATGATTGCCATCATTCTTGGGCTTTTTATCACCATTGCCATGATTGAAAGACGCTCGATTCTTGCCTTGCTTGTTATCTCAATTGTTTGTATTTGCGTCGCTATCTATGATAGTTTTCAAATTAAACATTCTATTTTACGTAACTTTCCACTGATTGGTCGCCTGCGATTTCTTTTTGAATTAATCCGCCCTGAAATCCGCCAATATTTTATTGCAGGAAATCAGGAAGAAACGCCTTTTGATCGTGAAACACGTTCCATTGTCTATCAACGAGCAAAATGTGCCCTTGATACACAACCTTTTGGCACACAACAGCGCATTGTATTTCCCGGATATGTTTCTGCCAGACACTCTCTCAAACCTACTGTGTTAACCGAAAATGACGGACGAATTGTTGTGGGTGGCCCACAATGCAGCAAACCCTACCAAGCTTCACGTCTGAATGTTTCTGCTCTAAGTTATGGTGCATTAAGCCAAAATGCTATTCTGGCATTAAATAAAGGAGCTAAAGTCGGTGGCTTTTCTCACAATACCGGGGAAGGTGGTTTAAGCCCCTATCATCTTCAAAATGGCGGCGATTTGGTTTGGCAGCTTGGTACGGCTATGTTTGGATGTTGTACACATGAAGGTCGTTTTGACCCGGTTTTATTTCGCGAAAAAGCCGCTGCCGAACAAATCAAGATGATTGAGATCAAGTTATCGCAAGGTGAAAAACATTCACATGGCGGTATTTTACCAGCCGTGAAAGTTACCCCTGAAATTGCAGAAATTCGTGGGATTCCGCTTGGCAGAGACTGCATCTCTCCCCCTACTAATCCTGAGTTTTCTACGCCTGAAGAAATGATGCATTTTATCGCCAAAGTGCGTGAACTGGCTAACGGCAAACCTGTTGGCTTTAAACTCTGCATTGGAATACGCTACCAATTTTTAGGAATCTGTAAAGCCATACTTAAAACAGGTATTATACCTGATTTTATCACGGTTGACGGTGCTGAAGGTGGAACGGGTGCTGCACCATTGGAATTTTCTGATCATATTGGAGAACCACTCAATGAGGCACTTATTTTTGTCCACAATGCCCTCACAGGCACTGGTTTACGCGACAAAATCCGCGTGATTGCCAGCGGTAAAGTCGCCACAGGCTTTGATATGATACACAAATTATCAATTGGTGCCGATATGTGTAACTCGGCACGTGCCATGATGTTTGCTCTGGGTTGCGTACAATCTCTGCAATGCAATAAAAATACTTGCCCAACTGGCGTAACCACGCAAAATCCTCGTTTAATGCGAGGTTTAGTGGTGGAAGATAAATACATTCGGGTAGCAAATTTTCAAAAAGCCACTATTCACAGTTTTCTGGAGTTGTGTGGTGCTATGGGCGTTCACTCTCCTGACGAGCTCAGTCCATGGAAATTATTTCAGCGCACACCTCAAGGAGTTACCAAGCCTTTTGCAGAAATTTATACCTTTTTAGAAAAAAATGTCCTTTTATTGCAACCTGAAGTGACTCATTTAAATCATGAATGGGAAGTCGCGAGCGCGGAAAGCTTTTAATTATACTCACCGCACGCTGATGTCAATCTCGCGTTTTCAATCGCGGAGAATATATGTGAAACAAACTCAGCAACTTAAACTTACTCAGTCATTAAAACTCACTCCTCATATGAAACAAGGGCTGGATTTGTTGCAGTTAAATAATATTGATCTGCAACAAATCATTGATCCCATTTTGAGACAAAATCCTTTTTTAATAAAAAAAGACGCTCCCGTCGAATCTGTAACAACACTGCAAAATGAAGAAACAGAAACCACATGGGAGGATTTTAGTATTTCGTTGTGGAGTCCCGATCAGGAAGATCGCTTTAATTTTAGCGATCCTTTCCAGGATACACTTAAACAGGGTTTACAATGGGAATTAAATTCCTGCTTTTTTTCAGAAGAAGATAGGTTAATCGCAGCTTTCATTATTGATGCATTGGATGATCAGGGGTATTTAACTGAATCGTTCAATAATCTTGAACATTTATTAAAACCCTATTTACCCTTAATCTCAAAACCTACGATAGAAGAAGTCAGACAAAAAATTCTCGCCATTGACCCCTATGGATTAGCGAGTCAAAACCTACAGGAATTTTTGCTTTGTCAATTACCTCACATTGCTTGTGGAGAATCCATTCGCAAACTTGCTGCGATCTTAATCAACGATTATATCGATTTCATCGCCAAACATGATCGAGTTTCGCTTATTAAAAACACATCATATTCCTCAAAAGAGTTAAACGATGCATTAGAATTAATCTACCAACTTCGCCCCAGACCCTGGATTAAAACGAGCGAACCCTTATTCATTTCCCCGCCTGATTTACTCCTTGAGAAGCATCATGATAAATGGAGAGTCAGTATTAATGATAATACCTTATCACGAGTTTATTTTGATAAGGGTTATTATGAAAAAATGGCTGCAGCATGTCAGAATCAAGCTTTTTTTATAAATGCATATAATGAAGCACGAAACCTCTTGCTTAACATGCAAAGACGCACACAAACCTTGCTTAAAACGGCACAGACAATAGTTGCTTATCAAAGTGCTTATCTGAGCGGTATCGATGAGCTTCGGCCACTTGATTTAAGCTTATTAAGTAAACAAACAAAATTACATACATCAACCCTTTCCCGTACGATTAAAAACAAATTAATTGCGACGCCACGTGGGGTCATTGCCTTGAAAGAACTCCTATCAGGCACCTCTACCAATGATAATGAGCTCTCAACTCATACTATCCAAGCCCTTATTAAACAATTAATTAGTGAAGAACCCCCGCACGCCCCTTTAAGTGACCAAAGCATAATGGAGATATTAAAATCCTGCTATCAGATTCAGATTGCTCGCCGCACAGTAGCAAAATATCGCTCATCACTGGGCATTTTATCTGCTTCCCTGCGTAAAAAATTTCCGGTAGAATGACCAAGCTAAGTAGGGTCTGTTGACAATTGGTTCTTTAGCTGCAAAAAGAGTGTAATCGGTAAAAATTGGTTCTTGTTTTCGTTAAATAGCTTGCTATTCGCCTCAAA
>JABEVJ010000220.1 GCA_013043985.1 Legionellales bacterium
AACAAGAACCAATTTTTCCTCGATTCTCTCTTTTTTCGCTTCAAAGAACCAATTGTCAACAGACCCTAATATGAGTTGCTCATTTTGGTATAAACAATCTTGGGCGGATAAGGATGTTTTTATAAAAATAAAAAACATATTAAATTATTTAGAAATTGATAAAGTTTATATGTATTCATCCAATATTCTTGCTTGCGTAGATGACACAAATATTAAGAGTCAAATTTTAGAAAATATTGAAAAATTAAATCCAATGTTTTCTATTCATACCGATTATTGTAGAGTACATCGTCAGCCTGAAAAAGTATATTTATTTGAAAATCAAAACGCAATGAAAGTGCAAAATACCATTTTCGCATCAAATAAGTGCAAGCCATCAGGATTTTCCTCTAATAGACTCGATATAAACGATCTTTTTAATACACTACTGCTCAGTGCAATTTTACGGTCAGTAAATAATGAAAATAGCGTAGCGAAAAGTGTATGATCAATAATATTGGCAGATGTAAAAAAATTCATTTTGGAAGTTGGTTGTCTTTTTCTGGCTCTTAGGTGCTTACTTTTGGGTTTAGGCTTAGCAACTTCATCCCAGTTTTTAGGCTCAAATGCATGTTTATCCAGCTCACTTTCATCATCAGAATCAAAAGTATTTTTGTGGTTATGCATAATGACTATTCCAGTTCAAAGTTGGGTCTTTAAAATAGCTAAAATTTAGCTCCACTTTATTTTTGCGCCAAAAAAATACATATTAACTTATAAATAAAACTTGGTCAAGGAAGTAGCCGAATCCCGAGCCGACTACCTGTCATTTTATGACAGGTGTGGGGCCTGCTCTTTTTGGGTACAATAAGCAAGCTCAAATATTTGAGAGAATAAATTTTAAAATATAAAAAACGTTATCGAATCCAGGAGTAAATGATGATAAACGATGAATTACAAGATGTAAATAATACAAATATTCCAGCTCAGCAAGCAATTGAGACTATGAGTGAAGGTGAGAAAAAAGATGAGCAGCTTCAGTCAGCAGTCAATGAGTTAACGTTTGAAGAGAGGAAAAAAAAGGTTATTGAATTATATCCTATTATTGGACAGATTACTGATGCTATGGAAGCTGGGAATTTAAGTGCTTTCATTAAACAAGTGATTGAAAATCCCCAAAATTATCTTACACAGGTAAAAGATAATCTCAACCGTCGGAATCATTTCGCAATGCATTTATTTGAATGTGCATGTATTTTCGACAGAATGAATAACGACAGACGTCAAATCATTGAAAAATCTATCCTTAATGAAACACTGCTAGCCTTTCCTCCCGCTGAAAATTTAACATTAAATTATCTTTCTCTAGGTTCAGGTGGATTTTTAGTTGATTTTTTTATACTGAGTTCATTAATGTTTGCTGGCTACTCAGTGCGAGCATTCCTAATCGAAGATGAATCGGAGTTCCCCCTTCTTAATGCTAAATTTATGTGGGATGCTTTTATCGAAATGTTAACTCAACTTGAGTTTGAAAATGATAAAAGCTTATCTATAGAAGTCATCGCATCTATGGCTAAGTTTACTGAAGGTTATCCGGATGTTCAAACTCATCTTGCTCACGCCTTGGATTTTCCTAAATTTTATGAATCATTTGAAGATTTGAATAGTGTTCGTAGTACATTGGCTACGGAAGGAAAATTTTATTTATCTTATTATTATACTGATATGGTTTTTAATCGAGAGAAATGCCTTTCAATCAAGCAACTCCCAGAAAAAGAAAATTGGATAAATGCCTTGCAAAAAGAGGTTGTTCTACAGGCAAACAAAATAGAGCAGGGATTAAAAATTTGCCTCGACCTGAGTTATGAGTTGGGTGACAGAGACAAATTACAAAGAGAGTTATATAGTCACTATATACCCATGATTTTAAGCTCAGAAAATAAAAATATTGAACTTGTTATTATCGAGGACAAAAATTTATTCAATGCGGAGGTAATTAATCACTATATTAATTTGTTTAAAAAGGAATTAGATGTCAATGTCACATTGAAGCTTATCAAAGAAGTCAGTGAAGTGCCTCATCTAGTTAGTGATATTTATGTTATTGCTCATAATAACTATACTAATCCAACTCGAACAAAAAATTATATTCGAAATAACAAGCTATTACAAACAAGTCAAATTCAATTGTATTTCATAAATACCATAGAAGTACTAAAAAACCAACATCAGCAACTTATTAATAATATTTGGGTAAGGTTGACAAATAGTGATGACATAAAACATGTTACTGGTGAAAATAAATATCATCCTAATATCAACAAATGGATGAAAAAAAGTTATATTGTAGATCAAAATATATTGTTTAGTTCAGATGCTGAGCCAAAAGAGCAAGTGATTGATGAAAAGTCTGAACATGTTGATTCTGATTCTGTTACCATTGACTATAGTCTATTGAGGAGACTTTTATCTTGTCCAGAACACAACGTCTTTTTGACCTTCTCCAAATACTTCGGCAACATCGCTATGCTGTCAGTGGAAAACAATTAGCTACCGAACTTGGTGTAAGTCTTCGTACCATATATCGAGACATTGCAACGCTGCAATCACAAGGTGCTGATATTGAAGGAGAGGCTGGTCTCGGGTTTAAATTACGCCCAGGATTTATCTTGCCGCCTCTCATGTTTTCCGAAGAAGAAATAGAAGCATTGGTACTTGGAACTCGTTGGGTAGCGCGCAGAACGGATGATAAGCTTAAAAAAGCAGCCACCAATGCTTTGGCTAAGATATCCGCTGTTCTTCCAGCTAATCTTCGATATCAACTCGAATCTTCAGGCTTATTGATAGGCCCTGCAAAAATAGTACCAGCTAAAGATGATTATGAAGCACTTATTCGTCATGCTATTCGTAAAGAATATAAAATGCAAATGAGTTATGTCGATCTTAAAGAAGAGGAATCACAACGCATTATTTGGCCATTAGCACTAGGCTTTTTTGAGGAGACAAGGATCATCGTCGCTTGGTGCGAGTTACGACAGGATTTTCGGCATTTTCGAACCGATAGGATTACTCACTTATCACTATTGGATACACATTTTAATAAAAGAAGACAAGTGCTTTTGAAACAATGGCGCGAGCTACATAATATACCCGAACAATAACCACATCACTGCTGACAAAAACTGTCACGCCTTTCCCGTAACATTCCTCAGTCAATATTTATTAACTGAGGAGAATCAAATCATGTTGGAACCAACAGCAATTGTTTTTATTGTAAATAATCTTGCTATGAGCAGTCATTTTTATCAGACCTTATTAGGTATTGAGCCAGAAGAACCGTCGCCTGCTTTTAGAAGGTTTCAGTTATAATATTAATTTTACTGGATTGCTTCGTCGTAAACTCCTCGCAATGACGAGCGTTTTTCCATATTTACTATCATTTCCACATTACGTGACAGCTACAAATT
>JABEVJ010000221.1 GCA_013043985.1 Legionellales bacterium
TTCAGTGCTAAAACCTTAATTACGTGATAGTAGCTAACCTATTAAAATTTAACGTTTTTTTCTCAATTTATGTGTCGATACCTCAGGGTATATAGTCTCTGCGCTTGAGATAGCAAGTCAGAAGCTCGCGAGCTCAAACGCGGAGACTACCTACCCAACTTGAGTAGAATATTATGTCTATCCGTCTGATCGTTGGTCTGGGTAATCCTGGTGACGAATATGAACTGACTCGTCACAATGCAGGAGCCTGGTTTGTTGAGCAAATTGCACGGCAAGCTCATCTGGTTTTGCGTTCCGAAAATAAGTTTTTAGGACGTTATGTAAAAACATCGATAGAACATAAAGAATGTCATTTATTGATCCCCTCTACCTTTATGAATCGCAGTGGCGGATCGGTTGCTTCAGTTTTGAATTTTTACAAAATACTTCCCGAGGAAATCATCGTTGCACACGATGAACTGGATATGCCACCCGGAGCTGCAAAGTTAAAACAAGGCGGTGGCCATGCGGGTCATAATGGCCTGCGTGATATTATTGCTGCTTTGGGTACCTCTGATTTTTTGCGTTTACGCCTAGGCATTGGCCATCCGGGAAGACCTGATAAAGTCTCTGATTATGTGTTAAGTCGCCCGAACAAGGCTGATGAACAAAAAATATATAATGCCATTGACGATGCCATCATGATTGTACCGGATTTGCTTGCTGGTGATATTTCAGGGGCAATGAAAAGATTACACACAGAAAAGGTAATTCAGAAATAAATAAGGTGATGATGGCGAACAGTCAAAAGCAACAACGCCGCAGACTTAATTACGAGGAGTATAAATTATGGGTTTTAAATGCGGAATTGTTGGCTTACCTAATGTAGGTAAATCAACATTGTTTAATGCGCTCACACTTGCAGGTATTGAAGCTGCGAATTATCCATTTTGCACGATTGAGCCTAATGAAGGCGTTGTGCGCGTTCCCGATCCTCGTCTAGACGCCTTGGCGGCGATTGTGAAACCTCAGGCTGTTTTACCGACGACGATGCAGTTTATTGATATTGCTGGTTTAGTTGCAGGCGCTTCTGAAGGACAAGGTTTAGGCAATAAGTTTCTTAGCCATATTCGTGAAGTTGATGCAGTTGCACAGGTTATTCGTTGCTTTGAAGATGATGATGTAATTCACGTTTCAGGCAAAGTTGATCCGTTGGATGATATTGAAGTGATCAATACCGAGTTGATGCTTGCAGATATAGATACATTGGAAAAAACGTTACTCAAAGTTGGAAAAAATACCCGCAGTGGCGATAAAACTGCACTGGCAGAAAAAGCCTTGCTTGACAAGATAAAAGAACAATTAGATAAAGGGATTTTAATTCATAACATGGGATTGACCAAGGAAGAGCAGGCTGCCATAGCTGGATGTCACTTTTTGACAGCCAAACCAATGTTATATATTGCCAATGTTCACGAGGATGGTTTTCAAAACAATCCCTTACTTGAAAGAGTGATGACTTATGCCGCCCAGCATGATACCGTTGTGGTACCCATCTGTGCTAAAATTGAGGCTGATATTGCTGAGCTGGAAACGGCTGACAAACTTGAATTTTTAGCGTCAATGAATTTACACGAGGCTGGTCTCGATCGCTTGATTCGAGCAGGATATGAATTATTAGGTTTACAGACTTATTTTACCGCAGGGGTAAAAGAAGTCCGCGCCTGGACAGTTGAGAAAGGAGCGACAGCACCTCAAGCCGCAGGCAAAATACATACTGATTTTGAGCGAGGCTTTATACGCGCTACCGTGGTTTCTTACGAGGATTTTATTCAGTATGGCGGTGAGCAGGGAGCGAAGAACGCAGGTCGTTTACGTGTCGAAGGAAAAGATTATATTGTGCAAGATGGCGATGTAATGCACTTTTTGTTTAATGTGTGAAAGCAACAACGCCGCAGATTCAATATCGAGGGGTATAAATGCGTTTAATTTTATTAGGTAGTCCCGGAGCAGGCAAAGGCACCCAAGCTCGCTTTATTGCTGAAGAATATTCCATACCGGAAATTTCGACAGGTGCTATGTTAAGAGCAGCAGTTTTGGCAGCTTCACCTTTGGGTTTATTGGCAAAAGCGACCATGGATGCTGGTCAGTTAATCTCAGATGATATTATGATTAACTTGGTAAAAGAGCGTATCAGCAAACCAGATTGTGCGAATGGATTTTTGCTTGATGGGTTTCCGCGAACCATCCCTCAAGCCGATGCCTTGGCCTTGGCTGGCGTTTCTCTAGACTATGTGATTGAGATCATCGTTTCTGATGAAGAAATCGTGAAGCGAATGAGTGGTCGCTTGGTGCATCCTGCCTCAGGCAGAACTTATCATATGTTAAATCATCCTCCTAAAGTTCCCGGAAAAGATGATGAAACAGGTGAGGATCTTATTCAGCGTGATGACGATAAAGAGGAAACCGTTCGTCATCGCCTTGATGTTTATCACGCACAGACCAAGCCATTAGTGGATTATTACCAACGCTACATTTCAATGCATCATGGCGTGGGGCCAAAATACATTGCAATCGATGGAATGACTGACGTCAATATTGTTCGCGGCAGAATTATGGATGCTTTAAGGAAAGGACATGACTAAAAATATTATTGAGGTAAATTCTGTCAATTTACCTGGTTTACTCGACGAAACAGGATTACTGATATTAGACTTCTGGAATGAACGCTGTGCACCTTGCAAAGCTTTTAGCCAGTCAATTGAAGTAGTAGCGCAAAAATATCCTGGCGTGACTTTTGGAAAAATCAATACAGATGCTGAACCAGACCTTGCTGCCAAATTTGGTGTTCGTGCTGTTCCGCATATTGTTTTTTTGCGAGAAAATGTCATGCTTTACTCTGATGCTGGTTTATTATCTGCGATAGTTTTATCCCAGATGATCGATGATGCTATGGCGGTGGATATCAGCAAAATTAAAGAACATACGAGTGATGCGGAATAACCAGGCTAAATCAAAACGCGGAGTACTACTTGTTAATTTAGGTACCCCTGATGAACCGACAGCAAAAGCTGTTTCGCGTTTTTTGCGTGAATTTTTATCCGATCCGCGCGTGATTGATTTACCTGCATTACCTTGGCGTTTGTTTCTCAATACCGTCGTTTTGCCTATTCGCTCGCCGCGAGTTGCTAAAAAATATCACGAAATATGGGGGGAAGAAGATTCCCCGTTACGAACAAGCACGCGGCAGATTGCAAAAAAATTAACCGAACGTTTGTCTATTCCTGTCAAAGTGGGTATGCGTTATGGTAACCCCAGCATTGTGCAGGCTCTATTGGAGCTGCGACAAGAGAGAGTTGAGCATTTGGTAGTTTTACCCTTATTTCCACAATACTCATCATCAACAACCGCCTCGGTTTTTGATGCTGTTACGAGAGCCTTTAAAAACTGTCCAGCATTGCCTCATTTCAAATTTATTGGTGATTATCATACTAATGAAGGATATATTCAGGCACTTGCTGAGAAAGTAAAGTCGCACTGGGCTAGCAATGGACGGTCACAAAAATTGCTTATCACTTTTCATGGCCTACCCAAACGCTATGTCAAAAAGGGTGATGTTTATGAAAAGCAATGCCAAACGACAGCCGCTTTATTGGCCGAGGCCTTAGTGCTGCAAACATCTGACTGGGAGCTATGTTATCAATCCCGTTTTGGAAAAGCACAATGGCTTCAACCTTATACAGCGTCAGTTTTAACTGCATTGCCAGCACAAGGTATAAAATCGGTTGATGTTATTAGCCCGGGATTTCCGGCAGACTGTCTTGAAACCTTAGAGGAGCTGTGTATTCAATATCGCGTTTTATTTGAAGAGGCAGGCGGGCAAGTATATCGCTATATTCCTGCTTTGAATGAAGACGATATGCATATTGATTTTTTAGCAGACTTGATTCGCATATGATTACTTTTTCTGCATTTAGTTCACAAATGGGTGACACCGTTAACTTGATAGGCCAAAATGCTGCTAAAGCAGGTCTAATCGTCGTTTTTGTCTGGGCTTGTCATATTTTAAATTTATTGACCGGAAAGCGGCTGAATGTTTTAGGTGTGTGGCCACGGCACTTAACAGGCTTAAAAGGCGTTATTTTCGCTCCTTTTCTCCATGCTGATATCAATCATTTATTTTTCAATACAATTCCTTTGTTTTTATTGACAGATTTTGTGCTTATAGCAACGGGTCAATCATTTTGGCTAATTAGTACATTAATAATTGTTCTCAGTGGTCTGTTTACCTGGATCACGGGTCGTAATGCTATTCATATCGGTGCAAGCGGCGTGATCATGGGGTATTGGGGGTTTTTGGTTTGTTTGGCGGTGACCCAACCTACGGTATTTAATGTTGTCATTGTCGTCGTCATGCTTTACTACTTGGGTGGATTGTTTTTAAATTTATTCCCAAGCGGGGAAAGCGTTTCATTTGAGGGGCACATTTGCGGGCTGGTAGCAGGTTTACTAACCGCCTATATATGGATACAATCCAGCGGAAATATACCAGAATACTTAGCTTATCTCTGGCGTTATTTTTTTTCCGCGATAGCAAGGATATTTTAATGAAGAATATATTGTTGGTCAGTTTGCTGTCATGCCAGCGAAGGCTGGCATCCAAGGTTAAAAGCTGGATGCCAGCCTTCGCTGGCATGACAACAGGGCTGTTTTTGTCCAGCTTTTTGGCATCGCCAGTTTATGCCTACAATAGCATTGGACACAAAGTTGTAGCTCAAATTGCCTATGATAATTTGACACCTGAAGCGAAAGGACAAGTTGAAACCCTAATTACTATTGTTGGGCAATTTTACTCAATTAATTCTTTTGTGGATGGTGCACCTTGGGCAGACTGGCTAAAGTCCGATAATGTTACTGCCTATAATACCTGGCATTACATTGATCAACCCATTTTAGAGGGAGGTTGTGACCGATGTACGGTTGTCAATCCAGAAACTGAAAATATCGTTTGGGCAATTGGGCAGTCACAACAAGTGTTGATGACCGCTTCTTCAACAAAATACCCGCAAGAATCCAATTTTGAAAAGTCGATGTTTCTTTTGTTTTTTGAACATTTTGTAGGAGATATACATCAACCCCTCCATGCGGTTGATATGTTTTCCGACAATTACCCAACAGGGGATCAAGGTGGAAATCTCTATCCTATTGATTCAGATATTGCCAATAATCTGCATTCACTCTGGGATAAGGGAGCAGGGGTTTTTTCATCAACAAGCATAAGTGATGCACAGATAGTAACGCTAGCAGCGGTGATTGAAAAAGCTTATCCGGAAAGTAGTTTACCTGAAGCAAAGGATTTAAATCCAGTTGATTGGGCAGCAGAAAGCAAGGATATTGCTCAAAATGTTGTTTATACCATTCCAGCAAATACTGCACCAACTGCAGCGTATCTTCACACAGCCCGCTCAGTTTCGGAGAAGCAAGCAGCTTTGGCAGGATATCGTTTGGCAGCTTTGTTAAATCAATATTTTGAGTATAAATAAATGACAGCGACGATTGGTGAATGGTGGATGTGGCTAGGTTTTTTGGGATTTATTTTGCTTGTGCTTGCCTTGGACTTATATGTTTTCAACGGTAGGAAAGCCCAAGCTGTCAGCATGAAAAAAGCAGCTGCATGGTCTGTAATCTGGGTCATTTTATCTTTAAGTTTCAATGGGTTGTTATGGCTCTATCTAAACCATACGGCAACACCTGCCATTGCAGATGCAAGATCACTTGAATTTTTCACAGGTTATTTGCTTGAGAAATCGTTGTCTGTTGATAATATGTTTGTTTTTTTAATGATTTTTAATTTTTTTGCAGTTCCACCTGAGTATCAACGGCGTGTCCTTATCTATGGGGTATTAGGAGCGATTTTGCTTCGCACCATCGTCATTTTATTTGGATCGTGGTTATTAGAAGAGTTTCACTGGATTTTATATCTATTTGGTGCTTTTTTGTTGCTTACAGGGATCAAAATGATTCTCTTTGCAGAGAAAAAAGCTGATCTCAATGAGAACATGCTGTTAAAATGGTTAAGAAAGTGTTTGCCTGTGACAAATGAATTTGTAAAAGATAAATTTATAGTTATCAAAGATGCCAAACGCTTTGTGACGCCACTCTTTCTGGTTTTAATTTTAGTTGAGGTGGCTGATTTGGTTTTTGCCGTTGATAGTGTTCCGGCTGTTTTTGCTATCACAACCGATCCTTTTATTGTGTGGACATCGAATATTTTTGCTATATTAGGGCTGCGAGCCTTATTTTTTCTACTGGCGAATTTGGCTGACCGTTTTCATTTGTTGAAATTTGGTTTAGCTATTATCTTGGCTTTTATTGGTGCTAAAATGCTGTTAATGGATATCTATCCGATTTCTATTGGATTAGCTTTATTGATTGTTACAGTGGTTTTGGCAGTTTCCATGATAGGAAGCCTGCTTATTAAGCCTAAGGGAGAACGTTAAGCTTCTACAGCGGTAGTAATTAGGTTCAATAATGCGATATAATGAGAGCTTAAGTATAATTTTTATGTGAAAGAGGTAATAATGAAAAGATATATGTGTTTATTATGTGGATTGATTTATGATGAGGCTGCGGGTTGGCCTGAAGAGGGCATTGCGGCTGGTACGCGATGGGAAGATTTATCACCCAACTGGCGATGTCCTGAATGTGGGGCTACAAAAGATGATTTTGAAATGGTAGAAGTAGCGTAATATACCCATGATACTGAAAAAGTATATGTGCTTAATATGTGGTTTCATTTACGATGAAGCTGCTGGGTGGCCTGATGATGGTATTGTGCCCGGTACACGTTGGGAAGATGTTCCTCCCAATTGGCGATGCCCGTCGTGTGGAGCCTCGAAAGATGATTTTGAAATGATGGAAATAGAGTAGAGACGCAATGAATTGCGTCTCTACCTAATACCCATCTTGAAACGCTTCGGGTATATAGTCGCTGTCGCGTAATGTGGTTTAAAAGTGCGCCAATATGAAATTAGCAACAAATAACGAAAAGTGCTCGTCATTGCGAGGAAGCGCAGCGACGAAGCAATCCAGTCGAAAGAGCGTAAAATCAA
>JABEVJ010000222.1 GCA_013043985.1 Legionellales bacterium
TTATGAGCATTCTGGATTGCTTCGTCGTAAACTCCTCGCAATGACGAGCATTTTCGCCTATTTGTTGTTATTTCCAATTACGCGACAGCGACTATATACCCATCTTGAAGTGCGTTGGGTATAGTACCAAACTCCCTAGCCTGCTAGAATATCCACTCAACAAAAAAGCTTCGTAGGATAACTGCATGGATGCTCCCACACCTTTTTCATCGGGTGATAATAACAAACCACGGTCTCATGCAGACAGACTGCGTCAATCTATCCATCAGCACCCCCGATACTTGTTAGCAGCTTGTTTGATCATTCTGCTGATAATTGTCTGTCACTTTATTTCTAGCAATCATAAAAAACCCTCAACGCCCCTCATCGAAGTTGTAACAGCCACCGCACAGCAAGAAAATGTACCTGTTTACCTATTGGGGCTGGGAGCCGTCACCCCCGTTGATACCGTCACAGTTCAAACACAGGTTAATGGCATACTCTTGCGAGTACTTTTCAAAGAAGGTCAAATGGTCAAAAAGGGAGAACTGATTGCACAAATAGACTCCCGTCCTTATTTAGCGCAAATGGAGCAGGATGAAGGACAATTAGTTCGCGACAAAGCTTTACTTGCCAATGCAAAAACCGATCTTAAACGTTATCAGGTATTGTGGAGCCAAGATTCTGTTTCAGAACAAACCTTAGCCACTCAAAAAGCACTGGTCATTCAGTATCAAGGGGCTGTACAACTGGATCAAGGTTTAATTCAAAGCACAAAAGTCAACCTGAGCTATTGTAATATTACCTCTCCGGTTGATGGTCGTATTGGTATCCGGGTAGTCGATCCCGGTAATTTTGTGCAGACTTCCAGTACCAGCGGTATCGTTGTGATTACCACCCTCAACCCTATCACTGTCATCTTTACCCTCCCGGAAGACAATATTCCTGAAGTGATGCGGCACATGCAGCATGGCAAAAAATTAACCGCTTTGGCTTACGATCGCAGTCAAACCAAGCTGCTTGCAAAAGGAACACTATCTGCGCTTGATAATGAGGTTGAGCCCACTACAGGCACCGTGAAGCTCCGAGCCAAATTTGAAAATAAACAAAACCGTTTATTTCCAAATCAGTTTGTTAATATCAAATTGCTTGTTGATACTTTACAAAAGGCCATCGTTGTACCCACGGCTGCGATACAACGAAGTGCAGAGGGCACGTTCGTGTATCTTGTCAATCCGAATACTACAGTCAGTATCAAACCCGTTACGGTTGATCTCATCGAAGGTGATAAAGCGGTTATTTCAAAGGGTATAAGTTTAGGTCAATCCGTGGTCGTGGATGGTGTAGATCAATTAACGGAAGGAACAAGCATTACCACAACCAGCAATATATACCCCCCTGCAAAAAACCGCAAAAAAACATGAATATATCCCATCCATTTATACTGCGGCCGATCGCCACCTCATTGTTGATGGTTGCTCTTTTCTTGACTGGGTTACTTGGATTTCGGTTATTGCCTGTCTCTTCCTTGCCTGAGGTAGAGTATCCCAGTATTCAAGTATCAACATTTTATCCCGGTGCCAGTCCTGATGTGATTACCTCTGGGGTAACTGCTCCACTCGAAACCCAATTTGGCCAGATGCAAGGTCTTAATCAAATGCACTCTGCCAGCTCAACTGGCGCATCCATTATTACCCTGCAATTTACGCTTGATACTACAATCGATGTCGCTGAGCAGGAAGTTCAGGCTGCTATTAATGCTGCAGCCACTTATTTACCCGCAGATCTGCCAAATCCTCCCATTTATAACAAAATCAATCCTGCCGACACGCCCATTCTCACCTTGGCATTAACTTCCAAAACCTTACCATTACCTCAAGTCGAAGATTTTGCTGATACTCGTCTGTCACCCAAAATTGCACAATTATCCGGTGTGGGAGAGGTCAGTTTGAGCGGCGGACAACGCCCCGCGGTGAGAATCAAAGTTAATCCAGATAGGTTAACGGCCTATGGTTTAACACTGGAGAATGTTCGTGCTGCCATCAGCGCAGGCAATGTGAATGCAGCAAAAGGTAACTTTGATGGACCTCATCTATCATATACCATCAATGACAATGACCAATTATTATCAAGTGCAGAATATAAGCCACTTATAATCGCCTATCGCAATAATGCACCCGTGCGATTATCCGATGTCGCTGAGGTCATTGATGACGCTGAAAATGTCAACCTGGCGGCCTGGATGAATACCACTCCCGCCATTATTATGGATATTCAACGACAACCAGGGGCTAACGTGATAGCCGTTGTGACCAGCATCAAGCAACTGCTGCTGAAATTAAAAGATAATTTGCCAAGTAATATGCAGGTATCGATATTGACTGACAGAACTAACACCATTAAATCGTCTATCAGCAATGTACAAGCGGATTTGTTAGTGTCCGTGACACTCGTGGTTCTGGTTATTTTCCTTTTTTTGCGCAGCGCGCGTGCAACCATTATTCCCGGCATTGCCGTGCCATTGTCCCTAATTGGAACACTAGGTGTCATGTATCTGCTTAATTTTAGTCTGAACAATCTCACGCTGATGGCACTCACCATCGCCGCTGGTTTTGTTGCTGATGATGCTATCGTGATGATCGAAAACATCGCTCGCTACACCGAAAGTGGTATACCGCCCTTAGAGGCTGCACTCAAAGGATCAGGGCAAATCGGTTTTACCATTGTGTCATTGACTGTCTCATTAATTGCCGTGTTAATTCCCTTGCTTTTTATGAGTGATATCATTGGCCTTCTTTTCCGCGAATTTGCCATGACGCTAGGGGTAGCAATTATTATTTCTGCCTTTATTTCATTGACCCTCACACCGACATTATGCGCACGTATTTTACAATATCGCGCAGAAGATAAAAAAAACGCTTTTGATCGTTTTATGGGAGTTCGTTTAGATCGTCTCATCGAGCATTATGGCATGTCTTTGCGCTGGGTACTGGATCGTCAATCGCTTGTTTTAACCATTGCTTTGATAACATTACTCATCACAGCCACCTTATTGTATTTCATTCCAAAAGGTTTTTTTCCAGTACAAGATACTGGTGTCATTCAAGCAATTTCTGAAGGGCCACAATCTATTTCATTTTCCGCCATGGCCAAACATCAACAGGCCTTGGCAAAAATTGTGCTAGCTGATCCTGCTGTTGAAAATTTGTCCTCGATCATTGGCATCGATGGCATCAATACCACGCTTAATAGTGGACGTATGTTGATTACGCTCAAACCTTTATCAAAACGGAATGTTTCTGCCAGCGAGGTGATACAACGCTTAGAGCCCAAGATTAGCGCCATTGCAGGTATGCAATTGTATATGCTGCCTGTTCAAGATATTTCCATTGATACGCTTGTCAGCCGCACACTCTATCAATACAGCATCAATGCTCCCAATCAAGCAGCAGTCGCCAAATGGTCGGATGTCCTGCTTAATAAATTAAAACAAGAACCTGTTTTGCGTGATCTTGCCAGTGATCAGCAGAACAGGGGATTACAAACACACGTCACAATCGATCGTGATACCGCATCCAGATTAGGTATTACCGCACAAATGATCGATGATACACTCTATGATGCCTTTGGCCAGCGTCAAGTTTCAACGATGTTCACTGAGCGCAATCAGTATCGGGTTGTGCAGGAAATTACACCCTCACTGCAAAAAAATCCCCATGCATTTGATCATATGTATGTCACCTCGCCCACCAATGGAGCCATCCCCTTTAACACGTTTACGCATATCACTGAAGGCTTGGGCTCGCTTGTGATCAATCGCCAAGGCCAGTTTCCGGTAACGACACTCTCCTTTAATTTGGCTCCCAACGCAGCATTAGGCGATGCGATTAATGCCGTTAATAATGTTGTCAAATCATTACACATACCCAGCAGCGTGCAAACCAGCTTTGAGGGTTCTGCCAAAGTTTTTGAAAACTCTCTCAGTAATGAGAGTTGGTTAGTGCTAGCTGCTGTACTTGTTGTTTATATTGTTTTGGGCGTGTTGTATGAAAGTTATATTCATCCAATCACTATTTTATCCACTTTGCCCTCAGCGGGCATGGGTGCTTTAATAGCATTGTTTTTAACCAATAATTCCCTCAGTATAATTGCCTTAATCGGCCTAATTTTGCTGATTGGGATTGTCATGAAAAATGCCATTATGATGATTGATTTTGCACTGGCACAAGAGCGTGAATATCAAAAGTCGCCTCGCGATGCTATTTATCAAGCCTGCTTGCTACGCCTCCGCCCTATTCTGATGACGACCATGGCCGCTCTATTTGGTGCTGTGCCGCTAGCCTTTGGCAGCGGAATGGGGTCTGAGCTTAGACGTCCGCTCGGGATTGTGATTATTGCTGGCCTGCTGGTCAGTCAGTTACTCACGCTCTATACCACGCCAGTGATTTATCTGACAATTGATAAACTATCCCGCAAAGTATCTCGCTGGCGTCACAATAATAATCCCTCATCTTCGCCTAGCGGTGAGATTGAATGATGAATTTATCAGCACCTTTCATTGCTAGGCCTGTTGCAACAACACTTTTAGCCATCGGAACCATTTTAGCGGGTATTCTTGCTTTTAATTTATTACCTGTTTCGCCCCTCCCGCAAATTGATTTTCCGACTATTTTAATACAAGCCAGCTTACCGGGAGGCAGCCCAGAAACGATGGCAAGCGCGGTAGCCACACCTCTTGAACGAAAATTAGGAAACATTGCTGGCGTCACCAATATGACCTCAACCAGTCTACTAGGCTCGACTCGAATTATTATACAATTTGACTTATCACGTGATATTAATGGCGCAGCCAGAGATGTACAAGCAGCCATTAATGCGGCCAGAGCGAACCTTCCCTCTAATCTGCCAAGCAATCCCACTTATCGCAAAGTCAATCCGGCTGATGCGCCTATTATGATTCTGAGCCTCACTTCGGATACCTATGGCACGGGTGCAATGTATGATGTCGCCTCTTCAATACTACAACAAAAACTCTCTCAGGTTGATGGCGTAGGACAAGTCAATGTCGGTGGCAGCTCATTGCCTGCCGTACGGATAGAATTAAATCCAACGGTACTCAATAAATACGGTATTGGCTTGGATGATGTCAGTAGTGCTCTGGCAGCGGCCAATGTGAATGTTCCCAAAGGTGAGCTGACCAATAAAGCAAGAAGCTCGGAAATTATCAGTAACGACCAGCTTTATAAAGCAGCTGATTATCAGCCCCTAATTATTACCTACCGCAATAATAGTCCCGTGCGAATATCAGATGTCGCTGACGTAAGCGATTCAGTTCAGGACATCCGTAATGCTGGATTATCAAATGGCAAACCCGCGGTGATATTGATTTTATTCAAAGAACCTGGGGCAAATGTCATTAAAACTGTCGGCGCCGTCCGTAAAATATTACCCGTTTTGAACGCCTCGATTCCCGCCGGAATTAATATGAACGTCATTATGGATAGCACGGCTACCATCAAAACCTCGCTGCATGATGTCGAAGCAACTTTGCTCATTGCTTTCCTGCTCGTTATTCTGGTGACCTATCTTTTTCTTGGTAGCCTATCGGCCATGATCGTGCCCGGTATTGCTGTACTGGTCTCTCTACTCAGCACGTTTGGCGTCATGCTCTTACTCGGTTATAGCCTGGACAACTTATCTTTAATGGCATTAACCATTTCAACAGGTTTTGTGGTTGATGACGTGGTTGTTGTACTTGAAAATATTTCCCGTCATCTTGAAATGGGTGAAAACTCTTTTACAGCAGCTTTGAATGGCGCTCGAGAAGTGGGGTTTACGGTATTAGCTATGTCTCTATCATTAATCGCGGTTTTTATACCAATTTTATTAATGAGTGGCATTGTTGGGCGATTATTCCGTGAGTTTGCCGTAACTTTATCCATCGCCATTTTCATCTCGCTCTTGGTTTCACTAACATTGACACCGATGATGTGTTCCCAGTTACTCAAACCTGAAAAAATTCAAACCGCCTCTCTTTCCAGTCAGTTCATGCACAAATTCAAAGCTCACTATGAACATGGTCTCACATGGGCACTCGGTCATCCCAGAATTATGCTGTTTACCACCTTGATGACCATTGTCGCTACCCTATTCTTATTTGTCATTGTACCTAAAGGTTTTTTTCCACAACAAGACACTGGGCGCATTATTGCCAGCATTCAAGGCGATCAAGACCTTTCCTTTCAAGCCATGAAAAAAAAATTGACTCAGTTTATACAAATTGTCCAAACTGACCCGGGGGTTGAAAATGTCGTTGGTTTTATTGGTGGTCAGAATAATACCAGCAATGCGGGAACAGTTTATATCATTCTCAAGCCCTTGTCCCAACGCAAAATATCGTCTGATGAGATAATCAATCGCTTGCGTAAAAAATTAGTCGTGGTGCCTGGTGCAACCCTTTACATGCAATCCGCCCAGGACATCAATATTGGCGGGCGAGCAACCAGCGCACAATATCAATATACTTTGTCTTCTGATAATCTGGATGATCTCAATAAGTGGGCTCCACTTATCAAAGAAAAACTGTCCCAAATAAAAAGCATCGTTGATCTTAATACGGATCAACTGAACCATGGTCTACAATCCTACGTGACCGTGGATAGAAATACAGCCTCAAAAGTAGGCCTGACACAGCAGCAGATTGACACTGCCTTGTATAGCGCATTTGGACAACGGCAAGTTTCAACTATGTATACTTCCGCCAATCAATACCATGTCGTGATGGAAGTTGCTCCCCGTTTTTGGCAATATCCTGAAACGCTGCAACAAATCTATGTCAAGTCACCTGCGGGAGCTGAAGTACCGCTTGCTGTTTTCACACATTATGATCTTTCCACGACACTGCTTTCTGTCAATCATCAAGGACTTGCACCTGCCGCCACTTTTTCATTTAATTTATTACCGAATATAGCGCTTGGTGAAGCTGTCAACAGTATTAATGCTGTAGTAAAAAAATTGCATCTCCCCTCGAGTCTGCACGGCACATTTCAAGGTACCGCTCAGGCATTTCAACAATCACTGAGTAATGAGCTTTACCTCATTCTAGCTGCTCTGGCAGCTGTTTATATTATTCTGGGTATGCTTTATGAAAGTCTTATTCATCCAGTGACCATTCTTTCAACACTTCCATCGGCAGGCGTGGGCGCTCTACTGGCTTTATTATTGACTGGTACTGAATTAAGCATCATTTCAATCATTGGTATTATCTTATTGATAGGTATCGTCAAGAAAAATGCCATTATGATGATTGATGTCAGCCTTCACTTGGAACGAACTGCTCAAAAATCACCTAAAGACGCTATTTATGAAGCGGCACTGATGCGTTTCAGACCGATTATGATGACAACCTGCGCGACTTTATTTGGCGCCTTACCGCTCGTATTTGGCTTTGGGCTGGGTTCTGAGTTGCGCCAGCCATTAGGTATCGCGATTGTGGGAGGCTTGCTTGTGAGTCAGGTTCTGACGTTATTCACAACGCCAGTTATTTATTTATATTTTTCGAGGGTGGGTGTGAGGAAATGAACTAACGAATACTTTCTGTTGCATTAAACTGTGAAATAGCCCGTTTTTTTATTTTAAAAAACAAATAATATGGACATAATAAAATTTTCCACGTCCAAACAGACTCTTGGTCATTAAATGCTATTTTTTTTCCTTCTTGGTTTTTACTTAGTAAATTCAAGTAGCCCGAGGTTGAATTGTTGTCTCTAATTTTTCGTCGAACTGGTGGTTTTTTCTGTCTGTTTTGCACAATAAGCGTTTCATAAAGTAATGTATCTTCACGATTATGTTCTCTAAATAAATTTTCCTGCCAGGAAAATAAAGATTTTAATTGTGGGTTATCATAAAAAAAAGGCACTATCCGCAAAGGTCGCAAATAAACTGCCAGCGTTAAATCAACAGCCGAAAATTTATCCCCTGCCAAATATTTTTTATTTTCTAATATCTTTGATAATGAAATCAAATAAGACTCTACCTCCTCATACAGGTCATATTCCTCATTTTTTTCCAATTGAAATCGTTTTATTAGCAGCATACTTAAAATTGCCGATGATAAATGGCAAAAACCTGGCAATGCTAATAATTTCAATTTTTGTGGTAAAAATAAAGTAGCAAGTATGGTTGGTTTTTCCATGATAAGCTGTGCATACCCCAAACGTCTTGCAGCCAATCCAAGCTTTGAATCTAACTCAATCAACCATCGATCAACTAACTCAAACTGGTCTAGCTCAATTGGAAAGAGTGCAGGTGAATCAGGATAAGTCTGTTCAAAATAGCGAAGGATAGGTGTAGATTCTTGCATTCCAACACTCGTCTTATCATCAAAAATAAAAGGAACCAAATGCCTATTTTGCTCATTTCCGTACTGAATTATTTCTTTTTTAGTAAAAGCATTAATATTAATTTTTTTCCAAGAGAGCTGTTTGAAATCTAACGCCCAACGAATTTTTTCACAATAGTGTGACCAGTGTAACTCATAAAGTATAATCATTTGATTACTCCTGTGATAGTTATTATCCCCGTAGCGTTTTATATTGCTTTATCTTGAATAAAATTGATAATACCATTAATCACTTCTTGTGAACGTAATATGCGACGATGACCAAATCCTTCAGTTGATAATAAAGCTGAAGATAAATTTGCATTTTTTAATTTATCTACATGTTCATAAGGTATTTCGTGATCAGAACGGTCATGAACTAATAATGTACTAATTTTTACTGTCGCTATCATAGTAGTAAGAGATAAATCATTCCACGTCCATTTATTACCGTGCTTCTTTTCCAGCTGATTTCGCATGTTTTGGATGATTCCTGGAGATAAAGCTAACTTCTCTCCAAAATCATCAGTAACCCAAATTGCACTGGCAGGACAACCAATTAATACCAACTTAGTAACTTTTAAATTAAATCTATTTAGGGCAAGCAATGTACATGCTGCGCCAAATGAATGAGAAATAATGCCATAGATAGAATCATGAGTCGATGATACGGCCTTAATTGAGGCAGCAAATTCAAACATATCCGTTTTTTTTCCAGACGAATGGCCATGTGCAGGACCATCAAAAGTAAGCACACTATAACCGGCATCTATCAGTGGCTGAATAAATGCTCCTAATTGACTACCTCGCCCCCCCATGCATGTACCAGCAAAATTGTTGGACCTTTTCCCCATTGATACAATTTGATGGTTTTGTTTCCAACTAAAATTGTTGTCTGCCGTGAATTCGGACTCTTTAACGTGGCAATTGTTTGCAGTCCAAGAAATGATTGACTTTTTGAAATATTGAAACAGAGGCGAAAAAAGTTTCGATATACATCAATATGTAATCCTTTTTTTCGGCACTCTAGTGAAGCAAAATGCTCCATTGCGCCTACTGAAACAATAGCATCAAATTTTGATGCTATTTTAAAATCAGCCCATGAAGAAAGTTCAACAGTCACTATATTATCTGAAGTTGCCATGGAGCGTGAAAACATTTATTGTCAAGGCCTATTTTCAGAAAATGTATTTGACACTACTCATCCTCACTCCTTAGCTGCGGCAGAAATGACTATCAGAGGTTTCTGGACAGAGTTATACAACGAGATTCAGCCAATTTTATCTCAAGTTCATCAAAAGGAATTGAAAGAACTGTTTGCAGAACTCAATAAAAGTATAAGACAACCTCATTATGGTATTCATTCCAAGAATTTTGCCTTAGAGTACCACTTTAGGATACAAATGACTGCACTGAAGATTCTGCACTGTCTAGCTAGACCTGAGAATCAGCGAGCATGTGCGCCCTTGATGAAAAATGAAAAAATTATGGAAGTACTTACGAATATAAATGACGCTTCATCCATATTTGATATATTGGGTACACTATATAAATATAAAAATAATGAAACACTCTCATTATATGAGGCTCCTGAAGAGAATGTGTTGGTTGCGCCAAAACAGTTTAAAAAGCCAAATGAGGCAATAAACGCTTTCCAATTCTTTTACAACAAAGATGCGGAGGTGGTGGAGAATGCTCAGAATTGCTTGAGAGATAAAGAGTTGCTTGAAGAACTGGCGTCTTTGACGGTGAATCAAGAATCGCTCTCAGATAACATGACCCCGGAGCAGGAGCTAGAATACTTAATAGCTGAAGCGAAAAAAGAACAAAACGTCGATAATGCTAATCCATCGATGAGAATTCAAGTTTCCAGCTAGTATAATTTTTGAATAGTTTTTCATGAGAACATTTTTAGGGTCTGTTGACAATTGGTTCTTTGAAGCGAAAAAAGAGAGAATCGAGGAAAAATTGGTTCTTGTTTGAGGCGAATAGCAAGCTATTTAACGAAA